>JBKHCQ010000125.1:0-9220 GCA_046541755.1 Anaerolineales bacterium
GCCGCCAAAGGCGAAGCGTCAGATGGCGCGACCAAGATGTCAATATCCTTGTAAGCACGCATCCAAGGGCTGGGATACCTCTGGGCCACAACAGGCCCCTTGACCAAGACGATGGGAATCTCCAAGCGCTGAGCCAATTGCTGCAATGTTTCCAATTGGCGAAAGGCGATGGCCTGCTGAGCTTGATTTCGATAACGCGCCTGTCGAGCAGCCCGAGTGAGCGGCGTGGGGAGTATCCAACCCTGCTGATTGGCTCGCCAATCAAGCAAGGGCAACAGCCGGTGTGCTGTCGCCCAAGCCAGCAGTTTCGGCGGCGGCTGGTCGCTCTCTCCACGCCGCCACAGAGATAGTTCTGCGGTCACATTGCACCCCTTAAGTTTGCATTTACACTTACGCGGCAGGCGTCGCGCTATCCTGCCGACGCAACCACCGCCGAGGATCGCTCGCCATGCCAATATAATCAAAGAGGAACGCGCCAAAGACGCCCATCATCAGGCCGATGGCCAGTCCGACAGCCGTGTTCATCATCTTTCGAGGTCCAACGGGCGAGCGCGGCGGGACCGCCGTCGAGGCAAAACGCACCTCGGTGCTGCCGGTCGCCTGGGCAACATCGATCTCCTGCTTCTTGGACAAAAGATTACTGTAGGTTTGCCAGGCCAAGCTCCGTTCTTTTTGTCTCTCTTCCTTCAAGTCCTGGAGGCGCACCACCTCGGCCCGCAGCAGACGCACCTCCTGCTCCAATTGATCGATCTCTTGGGTGAAGGGGGTCTCCAAGATATCCGAATAGGTCAACAAACCCTTCCAATCCGCCGTGCGCCCCAGTGCTTTCTCAGATTCGGAATCTGTCATATCTAAATAGTCCGGGGTCAAGGTCTGTAGGAATTCATAGCTCTGATTTTGGGCTAAGGCCGTCTCGTATTGCTCAATGATGGCTTCTTGAACCGCCACATCAGCCTCCATCATCGCGATCAAATTCTCGAGATCGGCCAGTTGTTCCTCCCGGCTGAGGCCAACCGTCAACACCTCTTCCAACGAGGTCGCCTGTAACTCCAAGCTCTCCACCGGCAGACCGCCTGCCGCCAGCACCTTCTGCTTGAACGTGTAGATGGACAGCCCCATCGTGCGCGCGCTGATGTCATCGCCGCTAACCAATTGCTCGCGTATCACGCCCGCCTCATAGAGAAGCGTCTCGAAGCGCTGCTTGCGCTCGTAGGCGTTTCTGTATTCGTCGAGCATCTCACCCAGGCGCTTTTCGAAGGTCAGGAGATTGAAGTTAATCTCCGAGCCGACGGAAACATCGAAAAGGCGCTTTTGAACCTCTGCCTGGCGCGTGACAATCTCTACTACGCTATCCTGACGACCGGCTCGCAATTTAGCCAACAACTCTTCCTGCTCAGCCACCTGGCGCTGCAACTCGCCGATGCGATCTTCCTCCGTGAGGAATTCGACCCACGCTGCTTGGGCTGTATCATAGGCTACTTTGGCGTTATCCACCTGGGATTGAATATCCTCAAAGGGCAACGCGGCATCGACGCCATAGATCATATTGATGTGTTGCTCGAAGGCCTCGGCCCAAGCATTCGCGATCAAGGCGGCTGTTTCGGGATCTTCATCCGAAACGATGATCTGAATTGTGTTACTCTCGCCGCCTCCTTCTGGGGAGTACAGTTCACCCTTCACTTTGGCCGACAGTACTCCAGGCTCCAACTCTTCCGGTTCCAATACGCCGGCCAATGCCTCGGCAACCTGCGAGGCGATGGCCCCGTCTTTGACCATCCCCGTCAGCGTGTTCAACCGCCGCGCGGTGCGATCGATCAGGGCCGATGATCCCTGCACCTGCGAGTTGAACATCAAATCCTCCTCCGTCAACGACTCGATGCCGGAGCCGAACGAGACTTCGACTTTGCTCTTGAGCAACACTACGCCGGCGCTCGCCTCATAGGTGGGCGTCATCAATGAGCTGACCACGTAGGCGCTGCCCCCCACTAAAATGGCGGCCAATCCAATCAGCCACCACCAGCGCAACAGAATGTCAATGTAAATTGTTAGATCGATTTCTTCTTCCATTTTATCCAATACGCTCCTATTCTGCTCTATCTGTAATAGTATACATCTGCTCAGCCTAGGGGCTTATTCTACCCTATTTCTGCGAAGATGCAGCCGTGACCCCCTGCAACAGTCCGCTGGCCCTCACGGTCGGCCAACTCGATCTACCCCGATAAGTATCCCGATCATGGCCCAGGGCAAAAGCGCGCCCCATCCAATAATCCAGGAGGTCGCATCCACCATACCATGAGCCAACATTCCCGCAAGACTCGCCAAGGCCGCTTCACTCAGTATTGCTGCTATCCGATGCTCACGGGTAGTCCCGTAAATATTTCTAAGGCCGCTGAAACAGGCTATGATCAAGATAGCGACAAAAGCAACCAGCCCCGGAATCCCCACATCAACCGCGACCTCCAAAAGAAGATTGTGAGCATGAGGGATAACGCTATCAGGGGAAATCAAAAATAACGGATAAAGCAACGAGACAACATCATAGTACGTACCGGCCCCAATGCCCGTGAAAGGGAAATCCTGAATGATATACAGGGCACGGCTCCAAATCTCGACCCGCTCCTCCCACCCAACCACTGCACCGCCCGTCCCCAAGGCGTCTAACAAAGGAGCAAGTCTCCCTTGATTCGCCATCCACCACAGCTCCAGACCAGATAGCGGCACGCTCCCCCACAGCCAAGGGAAGCGAAATGCGAAGCTGATAAACAACACCAAGGCCGCCGCGATCCACCCCCCGCGCGATTGGGTCATCGCTACCATGAGCAGCATCAGGGCTAACGCCACGCTCGCCAAGAGAAGGCGAACGAAGTAGAGTTTAAGCCAGCGAGCAAGAAACATGGGCAACAGGGGGATGGATGAAGGCCAGCGACGCCGCTGCCACATCAAAACCAGCGGGAACGGCAAAAGCATCACCAGGGAACCGGCGACCATATTGGGGTTCAGGGGATCTGAAAGCAAGCGCGGCAATCGATTATACCAGCTTCTGGGAATGGGATTCAGAGGACCGGCTTGCCATTCCATTGTGAAGGGGATCAATGATGCAACGCCGATCCCTATGACAACCATTCCCAAGGCTAATAAGCGCCATCGACCTTCGCTGTTAGCCCAGTTAGCAATGCCGTAAGCTAACGTGAGGCCCGCCATCAAGCGACTAACGGCAAGAAATGTCACCTCCCGATCCGTCGTGACGAGCATTGACACGCCCCCCATCAGGAGCAGTAACCCTGCCGGCCATTCTAGGGACGTGGGACGTGTGAAATATCCCTTTGCAATCCGGCGCGCAATCCACAGCAAAGCCAGGAGGCCCAATCCCCACGGGGCCAATGACGCCGAGAAGGACGCTAACAAACATCCCGCCAACAAGGGGTAAATTTCGTTACGGTTAATCCACTCGATGATTAACTTCATAGTCTACAACGCCGTAGTTTAGGACGCTCCTTCCCAAGCGACGGCGCCGCTATCCTCAAAAGTCGCATCTGATTTTCTCTCTATGGGTTGGGTTCTGGGCATCGCTTGCTCGCATTCTGGCGCCAAGGACTGGATAAGCCCCCACAACGCCTCGCACTCGCCGTTTTGCGCGGCGTGAATCAATTTACGCACGCCCCAGTGTAAGGCCTGCGGCTCAATCGGCATGCTATCGGTGACGACAAAGATTTTCTCGTGGGAGGTCAGTGTATAATTTTCCCCCTCGTTAAACAAGCGTTCCTCTAACTTCTCGCCGGGACGCAGGCCGGTGAATATGATGTCAATATCCCGGCTCGGCTGCAACCCGGACAGCGTGATGAGATCGCGGGCCAGATCCACAATCTTCACCGGCTCGCCCATATCCAACACAAAAATCTCCCCACCGCCCCCCAGATTGCCCGCCTGGATGACCAACTGCACGGCTTCCGGGATCGTCATAAAGTATCGATTAACCTCCGGATGGGTGACGGTCACCGGCCCGCCGTTGGCGATTTGGCGCTTAAAGAGCGGCACGACGCTACCCTCGCTGCCCAGGACGTTGCCGAACCGGACGGCGACAAAATCGCGTCCGGTGCGTCGCGCGGCATCCTGTACCAACAGCTCCGTGATGCGTTTGCTGGCCCCCATAAAGTTCGAGGGGTTGACGGCCTTATCGGTCGAGATCAGGACAAAGCGGGCGACGTTATGACGCTCGGCCGCTTGGAGCAAGTTTTGCGAGCCTTGCACATTGTTCAATATCGCTTCGTCAGGATGACGTTCCATCAGCGGCACATGCTTATAGGCCGCCGCGTGGAAGATAATCTCCGGCTGATGGCGCGCCATGACGGCCTCCAGGCGACTCAAATGCCGAATGTCGGCGATCACGGGCGCGATGTCCAGCTTTGGGAATCGCTCTCGAAGTTCCAGATCGATGCGATAGATGGCGCTCTCGGCCTGATCCAACAGAATGAGGGCGTGGGGATGCTGAGCCGCCACTTGCCGCGCCAGCTCTGAACCAATCGAACCGCCGGCCCCGGTGACCATCACCACAGCGCCTTGGAGATAAATAGATCCCTCTAGCCGTGGCTTGACCGGCTCCCGCCGCAGCAGGTCTTCGATCTGCACCTCGCGGATTTGGGTGACGCTCAAGGTCCCGTCGATCAGATCGTAGATGCCGGGCACCGTCCGGTAGCGCACTTGCGCCTCATCACAGATGGATTTGATGGCGCGGATCGCCTTGCCGGGCGCCGTTGGCATCGCGATGATGACCTCATCGACGGCGTGCGCGCGCACCAATGCGGGAATATCCCCGCGCACGCCCAATACCGGCACATCGTAAATGTGCATCCCCACCTTGGCCGGATTATCGTCCACGAAGCCCACGGCTTTCAAGCCCAATCCCGGATTATTCTGCATTTCGCGCAGGATCATCGCGCCGGCGTCCCCCGCGCCGACGATTAACACGTTGAGGGGACTCTGCACCATTGTCTTGAGGCGCAAGGCATCCTGGGGCGTCATCCGCTCCTGCCACATCCGCAACAAAAAGCGCGAGCCGCCCAAGAACGCCAAGCTCAAAATGCTCTCCAGCGCCCAAATCGAGCCAGAGGGACAGTGTGGAATGCCGAGCAACGGGAAAACAAAAAAGTTCAGCCCATAAATGAGAATCGAACTGCTTAGCGCAGCCAAAACGATGCTCTTGAACTCTCTGGTGCTGGCGTAGCGCCACAATCGCCGATAGAGATGAAAAACATAGTACACGCCCAACCGCACGCCCACTGCCAACGGGAAAAACGTCCAGTTGAAGCGCAGATAGGGCCAGACGTTCAGCAATGCTTCGTAGCGAATGATAAAGCTAAACACAACGGACAAGATAATCAACAGCGCATCCAATAGTATCAAATACCGCATGCGCAGCCCAATGGGATTTTTATTTTCGAATGTCACCGCACTCCTCCTTGCTCGTCAACCATAAAACGACGGGAACTCCCCCTGAACGAATCTCCTACATTCATTATCCCATCTTTTGCCTTTCCGGCAACCGTGCAATAAAAAGACGCGAAGGAGCACCTCTCTCGCGTCCAACCAACTAAAACTACTGGGGCTTTTGGATTTCGCCGGACAACGGCCCGGACATCCCTAAGAGCAACAAAGGATTGTGTGTTTGTGGAGACACCAGACCTTTTTACGTTGTTACTGGCGTGGGGATGGGGGCGTTAATAGCGCTTGGCAATAACGCCTGGCGATTGCACCCGGTGGATTCCTGAAGCGCCAAGAACGTTACGCCTGTTGTTCCAATTCACAATGGCACTCCATTACATCTATCCATTACATCTACATCGCGCAGCGGATGCCTGCCATAGGTCAAGGGCCCTATGGGTCACTGAACTACGAACAAGTGTCAACCTATTTATGAACCATCCCGGATTCATTTTATCACGGTATCACGGATTCAGCGCACAAAAACCTGGACAGATGGCGCCAGACAAAAACGTCATAATTTGCCCTTCTACACCATCGCGTCCCGCAACGCCGCCGCCACGCGCTCGACCTCCTGCTCGGTGAGGTTGTTATGGAAGGGCAGCGCGATAGTCCGCTCGGCGATAGATTCCGTCACGGGCAGCGTACCGCGCAAATCGCCGAATAGCTCGCGGATGTAGGGCTGGGTGTGGATCGGCGCGAAGTAACCCCGGCTGGGAATGCCCTGATCGGACAGTTTCTGGATGATGGCGTCGCGCTGCAAGCCCTCGGCCAGCGTCACGACGTAGACGAACCAGCTCATCCGCACGTGCGGTTTGACGACCGGCGGACGCACGCCATCGACGCCCTGCAAGCGCTCGGTGTACGTCTGTGCGACGCGCGCGCGCTTTTCCAGGAAGGTCTCCAGCCGCTTGAACTGGCTGACGCCCAAGGCTGCCGACATTTCATCGAGACGGTAATTATAGCCCAGGCGCTCGTGCTCCAGCCACGCGCCCATCTCGCCGCGGCCCTGGTTGCGCAGGCTGCGGCACACGCGGGCGATGTCGTCGTTTTCGGTGACGATCATCCCACCCTCGCCCACGGTCATCTGCTTGTTGGGATAGAAGGCGAAGGCCGCCGCATCGCCGAATTGGCCTACTTTGCGTCCTTTGTAGTCCGCGCCGAGGGCCTCGCAGGAGTCATCGATCACCTTGAGATGATGCTCCGCCGCGATCTCCAGCAGGGCATCCCACGCGACGGGATGGCCGAAGATATCGACGGCCATAATGGCCTTGGTCGCGGGCGTGATCTTACGCGCCACGTCGGCGGGATCTAAGTTGTAGGTGTCCGGCTCCACATCAACGAAGACGGGGGTGGCGCGCTCGAAGAGCATCGCGTTGACGCTGGCAGCGAAGGTGAATGAGGGAACTAGCACCTCATCGCCGGGGCCTAGGCCCAGCGCGCGCACCAGCAGATGCAAGGCCGAGGTGCCGGAGTTGACGGCTATCGCGTGCTCGACGCCGACGTACTCGGCGACCAGGCGCTCGAACTCGACAGTCTGCGGGCCGAGGGCCAGCCGCCCGGAGCGCATCACATCCACGACGGCTTGAATATCAGCCTCGTTGATTTCTGCGGAAGACATTGAAATCTGATACTTCATATCACTCTCCTAAATAAAACAGGCCTCAATAAGTTATTGAACCAACCGCTGTTAGGACAACCTTATCCTTCTTCCAGTAAGGAATATTTGTAGGGGAGTGTTGTATGATCTTCTTGCTCCATGCGTTCAATCAAGGCAGATAGCTCATCACGATCCAATAATTCACCTTTGAGCATGGCTTGCAGGATGGCGTGAAGATCTATAGTACGGACCCGGCGATCTTCAGCACAGCGCAACGCCACCTGATCCATTGATACATACGTCCATCCTCGCTGCTGACAGACAGCGATGACTTCCGCGTCCGCAGCACTTACTCTCCCCTCAAATCTCAAACTCTCATAAGCCTCAATTTCATCAGGTTCAACCGCTACTACTTCCGCTAAAGCAAAAATCCGATCTGGAAAATCATACCCATATTCAAGCGGAACCAGAAGTTCATCAAACACACGCGGGGTAATAGGCAAGCGCTCACTTTCGAAGAGGCGACATAAAAGCGGTAACGCACGTGCTTTAGCGAAAATACTGAGGATATCCGTATCGAAGAGGAAAGAGAGCATTATTCCCCTATAAGGAATTTAACATCTTCCGCAATCCGATCTGGGGGGCGTACAGCAATCCGCCTTTCAATGCCTTTTGAGGCCAAGAGTTCTTTTATCTCTTCACGGGAAAGACCACCTATCTCAGCCGCTCGCCCCAGCGAAACCTCTCCTCCTTCGTAAAGAGAAAGCGCTATTTCAATTTTCAGATCTGGCCGGAGTGTTAATAGACTGCGATAGGCCGAAAGCAGCAGTCGATCTTCACTTTCAAAAAGCCCTCGCTCTAGCAAGATATCACCTACTCGCTTAGCAATCCCAATGGATTCTGTAGCTTTTACTTTAGTCATAGCTCCTGTCTCCTCGTATAAAATTCTTTGCTGATAATGCAATGCTCAAAGCACGCGGCGTCGGAGTTGACCGCCAGCGCGTGCTCGACGCCGATGTACTCGGCGACTAAGCGTTAGAATTCTCTCGTCTGTAAGCCCAGCGCCAACCGCCCGGAACGCATCACGTCCACGACCGCTTGGATGTCGGCCTCGTTAATGTCTGCCGCCTCATCGTAGCCCAGCAAGAGGCTTGAGCAAACGCCACGGGCGTAGCAATCTACACGTGAGCTAGATTCGGATCCTCACAAATGTAGGCTAAACGACGCCCCAGGTACGGTAAATCCGGTAAGCCGTGCCAATCTCGGACCAAATGATAGGCTGGGGAGGTCAAGAGGCGACATGCATTCACCGCCTCGCACCATTCGGACTTGCGGATTTCCGCAACGGTCTCGGCGGTGGGCAGAATCCCAAAGTCCCACGCCGCGCACAGGCGTGCCAGGAAGTCCACGCGCGCGCTAAGCGTGTCGATTTCAGTGGGTGGGCGTTCGTCGGGATAAAGCGCTCTATCAAGCCAATCGGGGGACGTTTTACGTAAGGAGGGCATTGAGAAAAACCTCTCTATACCAGTCACGCACTTGGGCTGCCTCCAATCGTTGCTGAGGGTCCGCAATCTCCGCCAGGGGACGTTGCAACACAATGCGCTTCAAGTGAGTTTCAACCGCCAAACGGGCGCGATGCCAATCAACATCGCTATCACTCAGGCGCTGGCGCCGCTCCCAAAGCTGCCAACACCCGCCAGCCGTGAGCAATTCGGCCTGACATACGGCGTGGATGTCCCTGAAATCACGCGGCGCGCCGCGCTCAACTAAGGCCACCATCTTGCTCGCCACTAAGTCAGGCAGGCTATCCAGCTTTACATCGACCCACGGAGCGCTTTGTGACCGCTCCAACTGAGCCGAGCGGTGAGCGATCTGAAAGCTGAAGAGCTTTTCCCCGGCCTCTGCTAATTCGATGCTGGTGACGTCCCCCCAGGCGCGAAAGACATCTTCGATCACTTGAATGATCGCCTGGCGCTCTTGCGGCGTAGTGTCGTTATCCCATCAGGCATCCACATCGTAGGTGGGGCGGTAATCCAGGTAGTGCAGCAGTCCCAGGCCTCCGCCCAACGAGAGCTTGTCTCCCCATCCCCGTCGAGCCAATGCCTGCAAGCAAGTTCTGGCATAGTCCGAAAGATGCGTGGG
>JBKHCQ010000126.1:0-9166 GCA_046541755.1 Anaerolineales bacterium
CGCTCCGAGCAATCTCCTGCCACACCTCATCATATTGCTCTTCCACAAGGATATGCCAGGTATATGTGGCATAGTGCTCTAAATTACGGCTCTCAGGTGTGAATGCATAGGCCGGTTCTTCCCCGGCTACGATGGTATGGGTAAAAACCATCGCGCCCTCTTCATCCTGTACCACGACGACGAAACGTTGATCTTCTTGCAGTTCTTGGAACCACTCCCAAGACAAATTAGCCCAACTCGTCGCTAAACGTCCCGCTTCATCATCCATTCCGGTCAGTTCAGGCGCGGGAAGGGGCGTCGGCGACGGGGTCGGCGTATTCGTTGGCGTTGATGTTGGGGAGGGCGGCGGCGTATGGGTCGGCGTCGATGTAACAGTAGCCGTCGGCGTATTCGTCGCGGTCGGTGTGAGCGTGGCGGTCGGCGTGGACGTGGTGCCAATTCCCCTCGTCGCCATGCTGCTGCCGACACCGACAACCAGCAGCACAATTGCGCCGATGACGCCCCACGCCCACACGGGGATGTGACGGCGGGGGTGATGCCCACTCTCCACCGGCGCGACGGCCGCTGCCGACTCCGATTCTGGCTCCGGCTGAGCTTCTGACGCCGCTACGACTGAGGCGCCATCTTCCACCACCGTCTCCGAGGAGCGCAATTCCTGCTCCCCAGGCGGCGGCGTCGCGGGCGGCGGCGTCGCGGGCGGCGGGGTGACGGGACGTTCCGGCGCGGGCGTAGCGCCCTCGATGCGCGTCGGCGCTTGGCGCATCTCCGCCTCCGAGCGCGCCGCCTGCTCTCCCGCCGGGGGCGTCGCGACGACGGCGACATCCTCCGGTCGCACGTTCCGCACCAGCGAGGGCACATCCTCCGGCAATTCACCGAAAGCCGCGCGCAGCGCCTCGTAAAATGCCGTCACACTAGAATAGCGCGCCGCCGGATCCTTCGCCAGCGCTCGCTGAAGCACCGACTCGACCGCCTCCGGCAACTCCGGTTTGACCTGCCGAATCGGCGGCAGCGGCTCATTCACCACCTTGAATAACAGGGCCAAGGTGCTATCCGCTTTGTAGGGCACAGCGCCGCTCAACATCTGATAGGCGACGACCGCCAAGCTGTAGAGATCGCTGCGCGCGTTCGCTTCCTCGCCCTTGGCCTGCTCGGGAGCCATATATTCCGGCGTGCCTAAGATCGTGCCCGTGCTGGTCATGCGCTGTTCCTGCGCCGCCCGCGCGATCCCAAAATCGGTCAGCGTAATCTCGCCCCCAACCCCCACGATAATATTGCCGGGCTTAATATCCCGGTGAATAAGTCCATTACCGTGCGCATAATCCAGCGCCGAGGCCAACGCCGCGATCACCTCAAGGACATCGCGGACGGGCAATGCGCCATGGCGCTCAATAAAATCGTTGAGCGCGATGCCCTCCACATATTCCATCACGAAGTAGTACCAGCCCTCTTGCTGACCCACATCGTGGATGGTCACGATGTGGGGATGCTTCAGCCGGGCGGCCGAGCGCGCCTCGCGCAGAAAGCGCTGGACGAACTCCTCCTCCCAGACCAGATGTGGGGCCAGCACCTTCACGGCCAAGTAGCGATCCAGCAACGGATCGTACCCTTTGTAGACCGCGCCCATCCCCCCGCGTCCAATTTCGGCGCGGATTTCATATTTACCCAGCCGATAACCGACCAAACTCTGTCCATTCTTTCTATTCATAACGATAATTCCTCGCTTCTGATACCCACAATCTTAACAACTCTTCCAATACCTATCGTTCCGACTCCTGCAACTCGACGACGTCCCAGGCGACCAGGTTGCGCTCCTCCGGGCTGAATTCCAGACCCATCAGGAAGACGCGCTTGCCGCTCCCGCGATACCGTTCCGCGTAGCCCCGCGCGCGAATCTGCTCCAGCGCGACCCGCGGGCTTTGATTGCACTTGAATTCCATCACGTACACCTGCTCCGCGAACGTCACCGCCAAATCGATGCGCCCGCGACTCGTCAGCAGCTCCGGATCGGCCTGCGCGCCCGACGCCGCGATCATCAGGTAAAACAGCGTGTGGAAGTACGCCTCGTCCCGGTGCGTGTTGAGCGTGTACGGAATCTTCGCAAAGATCGCCTGGATCGTCTCGAAAAACGCCGTGAAATCCTCCCGACGCAGATGCCCCGCCAGCCGCGCGGTCAAGCTATCCACGCGCTGCTTGCTCTGCCCGGCAAACGCGTAGAGCAACTGCGTCACAAACGCCGTCTTGACCTCCTGGTTCGGATACCCAAAGGTGTAGAGCGTGTCCTCCACATCCTTGATCGTCACATAGCCGGTCTGGAACAACAACGCTTCCGGCTGTAAGTTTTCCAGATCGTAGGTGGCGAAGAGGTAGATCTGCGCCTGGAAGTGCTCCAACTGCGGCAACGGGTACTGCTGCTCCCGCAACAACTCGATCAAGAACGTGGGCGTGCCCGTCTCGAACCAATAATGACCGAAATCACCCATCTCCAGCGCCTTGAGCGTGGAGAAGGGATTGTAGACCGTGACCGCGCGCTTGGTGAAGCGATAGCCGTCGTAGGTCTGCGCCAACCGCTCCAACAAGGCCGCGCGCGACAGTTCCTGCGCCGCCGCGAACCGCGCCAGGTGCGGCGCGAAGTTCGCCTCCACTTCCGCCGGCGTGTATCCCAACAGCGTCGCATAGCGCGGATGCATCGAGAGATCGTTGAGGTTGTTGAGTTCCGAGAACACCGAGACTTTGCTGAAGCGCGAGATGCCGGTCAGCAGCACGAAGCGCAGGATGGGCGTCACGTCCCCGCCTTTGAGCACGCCGAACAGCCGCTTCAGGATGTCGCGGTTGGCCCGCGCGATGGCCGCCCGCTCCGCCCCCTGCCCCAGATGATCGATGATCGGCTTGTCGTACTCGTCCACCAGCACCGCCACCGGCTGCCCCGCGCGCTGCTGCAATTTGCGGATCAGCTCGTGGAACTGGCCTTCCAACAAGGGTTCCTCCAACGTCGCCTGATAGCGCGCCGCCGTGTTGATCAGTTCGCGCTTGAGGGCCAGCTCCAGGTTTTGCGGCGTATCCCGCGCGATCTGGTTGAAATCCAACAGCACCACCGGATGCTCCTCCCACGCCCATTCCGCGTCCGCGATCCACAGCCCCTCGAACAGCTCCCGCCGCCCCTGGAACAGGCAGCGCAGCGTCGAGACCAGCAGCGATTTCCCGAATCGCCGCGGCCGCGCCAGAAAGTAGTAGATGCCCTCATCCACCATGCGGTAGATGTCCTCGGTCTTATCCACATACACGAACCCGCCCTCGCGCAACACCTCAAACGAGGCGATGCCCACCGGCAAGCGTGGTAAACGTGTCATCTTGCCCTCCCTAACGCGACGACGTCCCAGGCGACCAGGTTGCGCTCCTCCGGGCTGAATTCCAGACCCATCAGGAAGACGCGCTTGCCGCTCCCGCGATACCGTTCCGCGTAGCCCCGCGCGCGAATCTGCTCCAGCGCGACCCGCGGGCTTTGATTGCACTTGAATTCCATCACGTACACCTGCTCCGCGAACGTCACCGCCAAATCGATGCGCCCGCGACTCGTCAGCAGCTCCGGATCGGCCTGCGCGCCCGACGCCGCGATCATCAGGTAAAACAGCGTGTGGAAGTACGCCTCGTCCCGGTGCGTGTTGAGCGTGTACGGAATCTTCGCAAAGATCGCCTGGATCGTCTCGAAAAACGCCGTGAAATCCTCCCGACGCAGATGCCCCGCCAGCCGCGCGGTCAAGCTATCCACGCGCTGCTTGCTCTGCCCGGCAAACGCGTAGAGCAACTGCGTCACAAACGCCGTCTTGACCTCCTGGTTCGGATACCCAAAGGTGTAGAGCGTGTCCTCCACATCCTTGATCGTCACATAGCCGGTCTGGAACAACAACGCTTCCGGCTGTAAGTTTTCCAGATCGTAGGTGGCGAAGAGGTAGATCTGCGCCTGGAAGTGCTCCAACTGCGGCAACGGGTACTGCTGCTCCCGCAACAACTCGATCAAGAACGTGGGCGTGCCCGTCTCGAACCAATAATGACCGAAATCACCCATCTCCAGCGCCTTGAGCGTGGAGAAGGGATTGTAGACCGTGACCGCGCGCTTGGTGAAGCGATAGCCGTCGTAGGTCTGCGCCAACCGCTCCAACAAGGCCGCGCGCGACAGTTCCTGCGCCGCCGCGAACCGCGCCAGGTGCGGCGCGAAGTTCGCCTCCACTTCCGCCGGCGTGTATCCCAACAGCGTCGCATAGCGCGGATGCATCGAGAGATCGTTGAGGTTGTTGAGTTCCGAGAACACCGAGACTTTGCTGAAGCGCGAGATGCCGGTCAGCAGCACGAAGCGCAGGATGGGCGTCACGTCCCCGCCTTTGAGCACGCCGAACAGCCGCTTCAGGATGTCGCGGTTGGCCCGCGCGATGGCCGCCCGCTCCGCCCCCTGCCCCAGATGATCGATGATCGGCTTGTCGTACTCGTCCACCAGCACCGCCACCGGCTGCCCCGCGCGCTGCTGCAATTTGCGGATCAGCTCGTGGAACTGGCCTTCCAACAAGGGTTCCTCCAACGTCGCCTGATAGCGCGCCGCCGTGTTGATCAGTTCGCGCTTGAGGGCCAGCTCCAGGTTTTGCGGCGTATCCCGCGCGATCTGGTTGAAATCCAACAGCACCACCGGATGCTCCTCCCACGCCCATTCCGCGTCCGCGATCCACAGCCCCTCGAACAGCTCCCGCCGCCCCTGGAACAGGCAGCGCAGCGTCGAGACCAGCAGCGATTTCCCGAATCGCCGCGGCCGCGCCAGAAAGTAGTAGATGCCCTCATCCACCATGCGGTAGATGTCCTCGGTCTTATCCACATACACGAACCCGCCCTCGCGCAACACCTCAAACGAGGCGATGCCCACCGGCAAGCGTGGTAAACGTGTCATCTTGCCCCCCCGACCCCTCACCCCAACCGAAATTCCATCACCGTGTTGCCCAGGCGGATCTCATCCCCAGAGCGCAATAACTGCTGGCTCACCCGCCGCCCATTGATGAAGGAACCGTTGGAACTCTGTTGATCCACAAAGTGATACCCATCCGGGCGCCGCTCGATGTGGGCGTGATGGCGGGAGACCTTCCCATCTTGCAGGGGCACATCATTCTGACTGCTGCGGCCCATCGAGAGGCGTTGCCCAACGGGAATGCGACCGCCGACATTCGCGCCCCGCCGCACGACTAAGTGAGCTTGCGACCCCATCCGGCCGGACGCTGGCCCGGCGACGGGCGCTGGCCCCGGAGCAGGCGACAATCCGCCAGAGACTGAGGGCGGGGGCGGAGGAGGAACCGATTGCCGCGCGCGCGCGGGCCGCTGTTGCTGGCGCCACATCATCCAAGCAATGACGCCCAAGAGCACCAATATCACTGCGCCGCCGCCGATGAGCAGCCACGGCAGCCAGTCCTGCTCATCATCGCTCTCCTCATCATCGGAGGCGCCGACGTCGCCAGCCCCTTCACCCTCATCCTCGTCTGACGCGGTCGGCGGCGTGGGCGTCGGCTCCGGCCCCTGCACCACGCGATTGCCGGCCATCACGATGGCGAAGGGCTGCGGCCCTTGCGCGATCTCGTGCCCGGTGACGATCAGGCGATAGTCGCCCGCGACCGGGTTGGGAATGCGCACCGCCTCGACATTGTTCAGACGATCCGGGCCGTCCTCGCCGCCCTCGCGCTCTCCGTTGCCCAGGAATTCGCGACCGTCCGGGGCGATGACGCGCAAATCCAGGTCGTTCACCAGCACAGGATCGGTGCGCTCGCCGGTGAGGATGGAGAGGTCAATATCCGGCGGCTCCTCCTCGCCCGGCGGATCGGTCCAGACGAGGGTGATGCGGATCGGCTCGTCACCCGCGTCGGCGTAGCGCGTCCGTTCGAACTCATCGCCCGCGCGCCCGATCTCGCTCGCGTCATCGAACCACACCTCGCGCTCGGCCTCCCGCCCCACGGCCAACGACGCGGCCAGATCGACGCGGCCCCAACCGATGACGGGATTCGGCCACGCCTCGGGAATCTCCTGCGTCTCGCCGGTTCCGTATTGCCCCGGGCTGATATCGACCGCGCCGTTGATCAGCGTGGCCTTGATCAGCGCCGCGCTGGGATTAGAAAAGCCGCGCGTCTCCACGTACCACTGGCGGATCAGGGCCGTCGCTCCGGCGACCAGCGGCGTGGACATCGAAGTACCGCTGCAATAGGCGTACCGTTCGTTATCCTCATGCAATCCGTACAACTCCAGCGCGTCTGGATGCTGGGAGTGCACCGAGAGCACGTTGGTGCCCGGCGCAACCACGTCCGGCTTGATGCGCCCGTCGTTGGTCGGGCCGCGACTGGAGAACATCGCCATTCCGTCGGCGTTGTCAGAGGGCTTGTCGTCGACCAGCGGCTCCATCACGGGATTGAAGCCCAACAGCGCGCCCTCGATCGTGCCTTCGCCCCAGGCTTGATCGCTGTTGCCGCCGCTGCTGCGCACATTTTCCGACGCGCCCACGCTGATGATATTTTTCGCGGTGCCCGGCGATCCAATCGAATCCTCGTCCACGATGCCATCCGGCGGCGTCGTGTCATTTCCGTCGTTGCCCGCCGCGAAGATGATAACCATATCCTTGTGCTCCCAGGCGAAGCGGTCGGTCTGGACGCTGGCCGGCGGATAGGTGCCGGCGGTGACAAACCGAGACAGCGGCGGGATGAAGAAGTTCGCGCCCCAACTGTTGGTGTGGATGCGCGCGCCGGCGTCGTAGGCCTGGCGATAGAGATCGCCCAAATTCTCCGGCAGGCCGCCCAACCCGCCATTCTCATCTAAGAGCGATTGGAAGACGAGGCTGGCTTCCGGCGCGGCGCCCGCGAAGGAGCCGCCGTAGTCGCGCGCGTCAGGATCGCTGCCGGAATCCCTTCCATTCCCCAGCACCGAGCCGGCGACGTGGGTGCCGTGCCCGTTGGCGTCGCTCCAATCGCCGGGACGACCGCGCGCGAAGGTCTCGATGATCCGATCCGCGAAATCGGCGCTCACGGTGTCCAGGTTGCCGGTATCCAGCCCGGTATCGGCGACGGCCACGATCTGCCCCTGCCCGTAGAGGCCCAACTGCTCCCAGACCTCCTCGACGCGCATAATGTCGCGACGCGCCACATCATTGGCCCACACTTGGGCGCTCAGCAGCGCCGCGATCAGGATGACGCTCAAGATGCTTGCCACTCGTTGTCGCTTGTACATTTTCTCCTCCAGTCCAGCTTTCAGCGCGCAGCCCGCAACGCCAAGAATTGATGCACAATATCGCCCAAGAACCAGCCCAGCGCCCCGATGCCGGCCGCGCCGAGCCACTGCCCAACGTACGCCAATTCGTCGAGGGCCACTATCCCATAGAGGATGGCAACCGCCAGCGTGGTCATCAGCGCCAGCCAACCGGCCTCATGCCACGGCGCCTCTTCCTGGCCGCCCTTGATCTGCGGCAGGAACGTCAACCAGGCGCGGATAAAGAGTCCGCTGGCGAGGGCGCCGATGAACAGAGCACCATAGCGCTCGCCATAGATCCCGACGCGCTGCCAAAGGACAAGCCCGCCCACCAAGGCAACCAAGGTGTGCGCGATGGCGGCGCCCCACGGGCGACGGGTCGCCGCGTAGGTGGCCGCGCCAGCCAGCCCGATCAGCGGGATGTTCTCCCACACGAAGGGGCTTCGGCGCAAGATGGGCGTCCCGAACCAGACACCGATCGCGGCTAAGAGGACGAAACCCGCCACAACCAAGGCCAATTGGCGATCGTCGAGTCGGGTGGCGGCCTGGGCGATGATCCGCGTGGGATGGGAGAGGATCGAATGGCTGACGCCGCCATCTTCCCTCGTCGTATCCGGGGAGCCGGGTGGCCAAGCGTGGGATTCATCCGGGCGGCGGGGCGCAAAGCCGCGCCGCACGCGCATCGCGACGTTCGGCCCCAAGTTGATGTGCATCCCCGGCTCCAGCGGCAGGAAGACCTCCGGGCGCAGCGCGCGGCCATTGATGCGCGTGCCGTTCGCGCTCCCCCGATCGATAATCGCGCAGCCGCGCTGCTCTTTGCAATGGATTTCGGCGTGGTGACGCGAGACCCGATCATCTTGAAAGATCATGTCGTTATCCGAGGCCCGTCCCAGCCGCAACACGCCGGGCGTCAATTGTTGCTCGTAGCCGTTGGGGAAGACCAACTTCAGCGGGATCGTGGGCGCGGGCGTCGGCGTCGGAGACGGGGCTTCTGGAGATTTCCCCATCGCCGCCGACAGCGCTTCCGCAAGCTCCGTCCCAGTCTGATACCGCGCGCCGGGGGCCTTGGCCAAAGTGCGCAGGACGACCTGCTCCACAGCGGGCGGAATCTGCTCATTGTAGCGCCGGAGCGCCGGCGGCGCGCCGAATATCGAGGGATCAGAGAGCAAATCCTGCGATTTGAAGGGGACCGCGCCGGTCAACATCTGATATAAGATGACGCCCAGGGCGTAAATATCAGCGCGGGCGTCCACGGGCTTGCCCTGGAATTGCTCCGGCGACATATATTCGATGGTGCCCATCACCTGCCCCACGCGGGTCAATTTCTCCTTGGAGGGGGCCTTGGCGATGCCAAAATCCATCAAAGTGACGCGATCACTCGGCCCCACCATGATGTTCGCCGGCTTGATATCGCGATGGATGATCTGGCGCGCGTGGGCATAATCCAGCGCGTCGGCCAACTGCGCCACAATATCGGCCGCGCGTGATAGCGGCAGCGGGCCTTCGCGCTGCAAAAGCTGCGAGAGCGTCTCGCCCTCGACATAGCGCATCGCGATGTAGTACATCCCATCCTGCGTATCCAAGTTGTAGATGTCGATGATGTTGGGGTGATCCAAGCCAGCGGCGGCGTTGGCCTCCCGCGTGAAGCGCTTGAGCAGTTCATCGTTCTGCGCCGTATCCAACGGGAGCACTTTGAGCGCCACGTCGCGATACAATTTGGTATCGCGCGCTTGATAAACGACGCCCATCCCGCCCTCGCCGATGACGCCGGTGATTTCGTATTGTCCAAAAGTTTCGCCGATAAGTTCTTTCGTTGAATCTCGCATAAACTCCTATCCTGTGATAACTTCTTTCTATCCAACTATCCAACCCTTGCGAAGGTTGCCGTTATCCCTGATGTCGGGATGAT
>JBKHCQ010000127.1:0-9165 GCA_046541755.1 Anaerolineales bacterium
AATTCCAACCTGGAGGGAGGCCATGCGAAACCTGATACCGCATTTCATCGTGGAGCAGTTTGCCCAGGGCGCCATACACGGAAGTTTCTCGGCCGCGACGATGTTCGTGGATGTCTTCGGCTTCACGCAGATCACCGAAGCGCTGATGCAATATCAGAAGGACGGCGCCGAGATCCTCACCGATGCGCTGAATCGCGTCTTTGGGCCGCTGGTGGCGCGCGTCTACGAGCGCGGCGGCATGATCACGACCTTCGCGGGCGATGCGTTTACGGCCGTCTTCCCCCTGGAGAACGAAGCCGAAGATGCGTCTGACATCGCCCTCCGCCTGGCGCAGATGGCCTTCGATATTCAGGATTTCTTCGCCCGGCACGGCGCTCTGACGACGAAGTACGGCGAGTTTACCCTGGGCGTCAAGGTGGGCCTGGGCCTCGGCGAGGCGTCCTGGGGCATCGTGGGCGAGGAGGGGCGCTACACCTACTTCTTCCGTGGCCCCGCTATCGACGCGGCGACGGGAGCCGAGCATCACGCCGGGCAAGGCGACATCGTCGCCAGCGCCTCGATCTGGCCCCATCTCACCGCCGTGACGCGGGCCGAGACGCGCGACGGCCATCACATCCTGCGGGAAATCGCGCCTCCGGATCACGTAGCTCTCGAGGCGCCGGCCAGCGCCCCGCCCGCGCAGGATCGGGAGACGCTGACGCCCTTCGTCTTGGGCGCTGCCTTGGATATGGTCGCCAGTGGCGCGCGCGCGGAGTTCCGGCAAGTGGCTAACGTCTTCATCTCCTTTGATTTACCTAAGTCGCCCGCGCAAGCCGAGGCGACGCTCGACGCCTTTGTCTCTCAGGTGATGTCCATGGCCTTAGCGTATGGCGGCTACTTCAATAAGTTGGATTTCGGCGATAAAGGCGCGGTGATGCTGATTCTCTTCGGCGCGCCGGTGGGCCACGAGAACGACGTCGAGCGCGCGGCCAACTTTCTGCTGACCCTGCGCGAGTTGACCTCGGACGCGGCCTTCGCTGGCCTGCGCTGGCGCGCGGGCCTGAGCTACGGGATGGCCTACGCGGGCATCTTGGGCGGCGAGGCGCGCTGCGAGTACACCGCCATCGCCAATGTCGTCAACTTCGCCTCCCGGCTGATGTCGCGCGCGCAGTGGGGACAGATCCTCGTATCGGAGGCGGGGACGAACTTGCCCAACATCGACGTCGTCCACATCGGCGATTTCGACTACAAGGGCTTCGCCGCGCCGCGCCCCACCTACCAACTGCTGCAACGCGCGATCCACACCGAGGGCTTCTTCGAGCAACCTCTTGTGGGACGCGGGCGCGAGTTGCAACGCCTGCTCGCCGCAGCCGAACCGCTCTTCACGGGGCAGTGCGCGGGCGTGGCCTACATCTACGGCGAGGCCGGCATCGGAAAATCGCATCTGGCCTATGTGCTGCGTCAAGAGTTGCAACGCCATCACCCGATAAAGGCCTTCCTCGGCCAGACCGATCAAATCCTGCGTCAGGCGTTTAATCCTTTCACCTACTTCTTCAAGCGCTACTTTGATCAATCTCCAGAAGCATCCTCTGATGAAAACAAGGCGCGCTTCACCGCCCGCCTGGATCGCCTGATCGCGCGCCTGCGCTCGCTCTCTGGGGATGAAGTGACCGGCTCGCAAGCGCCTCACGCCTTAGCAGAGGAATTAGATCGCACGAGATCGGTCTTGGGCGCGCTGTTGGGGCTGTACTGGCCCGATTCGCTGTACGAGAGCTTAGACGGCAACCTCCGCTATCAGAACATCCTAATGGCGATCAAAAGCCTGCTGCTGGCGGAAAGTTGCTTCCAACCGATCTTGTTGAAGATCGAGGATCTCCAGTGGTTGGATGAAGCGTCCTCCGAGGTGCTGACCGTGCTCTTCCGCACTTTACCCCCAGCGCCGATCTTCGTTGTTGTGACCTCGCGTTATCAAGATGACGGCGGCAAGCCCACGTTGACGCTCCCGGAGACGACGCCCGTGATCTCGGTCGATCTCAATGCCCTCGCGGTGGCGGATTTACGTCAGTTAGCCGAGGCGCTGTTGGGCGGCCCCGTCAGTGATGATTGGGTCGAGCTGTTGGCGCAGCGCACGCAGGCCAATCCTTTTTTCGCCCAGCAGTTTTTGTACTATTTCCGCGAGAACGACCTGTTGACGCGCACATCCCAGGGAGCGTGGACGATGAAGGCGCAGATCCCGGCGGATATGCCCACGACGATCAACGCGATTCTTATCGCCCGCATCGATCGCTTGGCGCAGGAGGTGAAGGACGTCGTCAAGGCCGCGGCCATTTTGGGCCGGGAGTTCGATGATCGTGTCTTGGCGCAGATGTTGGCCTCGGATGTGAGTTCGGAGGTGAAGGTCGCCGAACAGGAGCAGATTTGGTCGCCCGTGAGTTAGTAATGGAAACTTTGCGAAGGTTCCGTGTGGATTTTGAGGCCTAGAACTAGCTACCTGACACTTTTTTCAACATCAGCGACTGAAGTCCCTTCGAGAGGCGTTATGCGCCAAGCATCCTCCCGCGAGGATGCAATGAGCCAACTGCGAAGGCAGATGGTTGGCCGCGAGGCCCTTCCAGGGTACTTCAGTGCCCGTAAAGCGGAAGGCAAAAGGCAACAAGCAAAGGGAAAAGACAATGCACTATCTATTCAAGCACGTGCTGCTGCGCGATGTGGCCTATGATATTCAGTTGCGCTCGCGACTGCGCGAGCTGCATCGCCGCGCGGCCGAGGCCATCGAGACGCTCTATGCGGATGATTTGGCCCCGTACTACGTTGACCTGGCCTATCACTACGGGCAGGCCGAGCTTGATGAGCAGGAGCGTCACTATGCGTTCCTGGCGGGCAAGCAGGCCGCGTCGGAGTACGCCAACGAGGCGGCGGTGCGCTTCCTCTCCCGCGCTCTGGAGCTGACGCCCCAATCGGATCGCGAGGGCTGGTATCAGATTTTAGCTGTGCGCGAGCGCATCTACGACCTTCAAGGCTATCGCGATCAGCAGCGGAAGGATCTCCAGATGCTTCTGGTCTTCGCCAAGGGCGAGAACAAAGTCAAAATGATCCTGCGCCAGGCACATTTCGCCGAGTTGGTTGGCAATTACACCGACGCCGTTTCGTTCGCGCAGCGAGCGGCGCAACTGGCGCAGCGATATGAGAACGTCCGGCTGGAGGCCACGGCCTATCTGCGCTGGGGCGCGGCGATCTGGCGCCAAGGGCGATACGAGGAAGCTACCCCCCACTTTGAGAAAGCGCGGGATTTGGCGCTTCGCCACGATTTATCTGATATCGAGGCGCGTGGCTTGCACAACATCGGCGTCGTCCACTCGGCGCAGGGGCGATTAGATGAGGCGATGGCTTGTTATCAGGATGCGCTCTCTCGTTACCGGACGATTCAATACAAAAAGGGAGAGGGCGCGGCGCTGAACAATATCTCCATTACCCTGCTCAAACAAGGGGAGTACGTGAAAGCGCGGTATTATAGCGAGCAGGCGCGGCAATTGAAAGAGTTGATTGGCGATCACATCGGCGCGGGGATTGCCTACGCGACTTTAGGGGAGATCGCGCAGCAGTTGGGGCAATATGATGAGGCGTTGGCCTATCGCCAGCGCGCTCTTCAAATCAGCCAATTAACAGCCGATTCGCCAGGTGAGAGTGAGATACATATTGGCTTGGCCCATTTGTATCATCTGATGGGCGCAAAGGGGCGAGCGGAGGAGCACGTACAGCAGGGGATGACCATCGCGCGGGCGTTGCAGGATACCAATCTGGAGGCGGAAGCTCAATTGTGTTGGGGACATATCTACGTGGGCGCGGAGAAGCTCGCCGAGGCCGAGGCCGCCTATACCCGCGCTTGGGAACTACGAGAGGACTTGCATCAACCTTATCGGGCCATCGAAGCGCGGGCGGGCCTGACCTACGTCGCGTTGACGCGGGAAGATTGGGCCGCAGCGTATCCCCACGTCGAGGCCATACTCTCTTACGTGGCGGCGCACCCCAGCTTGGATGGCATCGCGGAGCCGTGTTGGATCTACATGGCCTGCTATCGCGTCCTGGCGGCGGCGCAGGATGCGCGCGCGCCGGAGGTCTTGGCGCAGGCCTATGACTATGTGCAGACGAAGGCCGCGAAAATCGAGGACGACGCGCTGCGCCGTTCATTCTTGGAAAATGTGGCGGTGCATCGCGAACTGCTCGCGGCGTATCAGCGCCATCGCCACGAAAAGTAATTCACGCGAAGGGAGGAGACAACGATGAGGAATAACCCCTATGTCGGCCCGCGCCCTTACGAGCGCCAGGATCGCCAGAACTTTTACGGACGGGATCTCGAAACGCGGGAGCTACTCTCGTTGATCCTCTCGGCGCGCGAGGTGCTCTTCTACGCCGAATCCGGCGCCGGCAAGACCTCCCTCCTCAACGCGAAGATCATCCCCGAACTAGAGCAGGAGACCTTCGATGTGCTGCCGGTGGCCCGCGTGGGCAACGCGCCGCCCCCGCATCTGGCCCCGGGGAAGATCGAGAATATCTTTGTCTTCAGCGTGCTCCTCTCCCTGGCGCCGGATACCCCGCCGGAAGACCTGTGCCAGCACACCTTGCGCTCCTATCTGGAAAGCATCAGCGATCCTGAAAACGACCAACTGCCGCTGCCTATCTTGATCCTAGATCAATTTGAGGAGCTGTTCACCACCCACCGCGACCGCTGGCCGGATGTGCGCGGCTTTTTCTTGCAGGTGCGCGAGGCGCTGGACGAACTGCCCCAACTCGGCGTCATCTTCGTGATGCGCGAGGATTACGTCGCCTCGATGGACGCCTACGCGCCGCTGCTGCCCCATCGGCTGCGCGCCCGCTTTCGGATGAGGCGCTTGGGCGAGCAGGGCGCGCTGCAAGCGGTCAAACGCCCGGCGGAGAGTGCGGGATGCGTCTATGAGCCGGGCGTGGCGGAGCGCCTGGTCGCTGATCTCCGGCAGATCAAGGTCGCGGTCACCGCCGAGGCGGGCGCTGAGGATGGCGCGGGTGAGGAGGCCATCCTCGGCCCGGAGGTGGAGCCGGTGCAACTTCAAGTGATCTGTCATCGCCTCTGGGAAAATCTGCCGGAGCAGGAGGATCAGGCAATCCAGTGGGAGGAGGTGGAGCAGTACGGTGATATCGACCGTGCCTTGATGGATTTCTACGAAGATGCGGTGCGCGCCGCCGTCGAGACAACCGCCGTCCACGAGCGCGAGGTGCGCCGCTGGTTCGGCCAGCAGTTGATTACCTCGATGGGCACGCGGGGCCTGGCGATGCGCGGCGCGGAGGAGACCGCCCATCTATCCAACGCGGCGGTGGACGTCTTGGCTGATCAACACATCATCCGGTCAGATATGCGGGCCGGCGCGCGTTGGTACGAGCTGGTCCACGACCGGCTCATCGATCCTATCCTCCAGTCCAATCAAGCGTGGGAAGCGCAGCGCGAGACGCCCCTCCGCGTGGTCGCGCGGCGCTGGAAGGAGACGGGGAACGAAGCCTTGCTCTATCAGGGCGCTATGCTGGCGGAAGCTATCGCGTGGCTGGCGGCGCATCTCGATGAGGCTGAGGACTACGAGCGGGAGTTCATCGCGGCCAGCGAGACCCAAGAGGAACACGAAGCGCGGATTCGTAAGCTCAAACTGTTGGCCGCCGGGATCGGCGTGGCGACGTTGCTCATCGTCGCCTTCTTGGGCTGGATGGCGGCGCGCAGCAGCCTCATCGCGCAGATCAGCGACACTGCCTCGCGCTCGCAGCAGATGCTACAAAGCAACCGGCTGGCGAGCATCCGCCTGGCGCGCGAGGGGGCGCGGGAGAAATCCATCTACGAGGCGCTGGGGTTGGCCTTTTCCCAATCTCCCTTCGGAGAAGTGAAGACCACCAAGGCCGAAATCGCGCTCCGCCGCGCATTGCTGGATTACTACCCTGTCACTGTCTATCGCCATCCCTACGCGCAGGTGTACGATGTGACCTACAGCGCGCGCGGGCGCTACATCTACGCGCTCTCGCCGGATGATGGCATCTGGGCGTGGGACACGGCGATGCAGCGCGACCGCATCATCTCCTGGCCGCAGCGCGGGGGAATATGGGCGTTGGCCGCGCATCCGGCGGCTTTTCGGCTGGCCGTGGGCGGCGACGCTGTCGAGACCGATGCGGCCCAGATGGTGACGGCCGGCAGCGCCGGGCGCGCATCTAACCTTGGCATTTGGGATGATGAAAGTCAAGCGTGGCGGCAGTGGCTGCGGATGCCGCGCCAGACCAATTTGTACAGCCTCGCTTTTGATCCGACGGGGCGCTATCTCATCGGCGGCGGACATTATGACGCGCAGAACGACGATGTGATAATCGAGGGCGGCATCGTCTACATCTGGCAAGCTAGCGAGATCAACCCGGAGATATTACACACTACGCCGGCGCTGACGTTGACCACGGGCGCGACCGAGCGCGTCAACGAGATCGCCTATGGCGAAATCGCCACACAGCGCTACATCGCCGCCGCCTCGGATGACGCGATCGTCTATGTCTGGGAACTTCATCCGTTGGATATGGGGGGAACTTCCCAACTCACGGCGACATTGCATACGACATTCACGGGCCACACCGGCCCGGTCAACGCCGTCGCGTTCAGCCCTGCCGAGAACATCTTGGCCTCCGCCTCGCAGGATCGAACCATCCGCTTCTGGGATCTCGAAACCGGGCGAGCCGTCCACACGCTCGTGGGACACACCGCCGGCGTGACGACCATCGCCTACAGCTCAGATGGCACGCATCTGGTCTCCGGTTCGCGGGATCTGACTGTGCGTCTGTGGAACATCGCCACCCGCGCGGCCAACGCCCTCACCGTGCTCTCCGGCCCGGAGAATGTCGTGCTGCGCGTGGGCTTCAGCCCTGAGGATCGCTATATCCTCGCGGGGTCGGGGGATAAGTCCGTGCGCCTCTGGGATCGCAGTTTCCTCAAGGAGCAGCAACTCTCCACGCTGACCGGGCAGACGGCCCGGATGCGCAACATCGCTTTCAATCCCCAGGGGAAATTCTTGGCCTCCGGCGATGATCAGGGCATCGCGCAAGTCTGGTCGTTGGCCAGCGGCGAGGTGATCAACACGCTGCACACGCTCGGCGGCACGTTGTGGGATGTGACCTACAGCCACGATGGGCAACAACTCATCACCTGCTCCGAGGATGGCAAGGTGCGGGTGTGGGAGGCGGCGACCGGTCATCTGATCAAGGTGTTGAGCGGTCATCGGGCAGATGTCAATGTTTCCGCGTTCAGTCCCGACGGGGCCTACTTAGCTACCGGCTCGGATGACCAGACCGCGATCCTCTGGGATACCGAGAGTTGGCGGCCGGCGCAGGTGCTCACATTGCCCGGCTATCCAGGCCGCGTGTACACGTTGGATTACAGCCCCGACGGGCGCCTCGTCGCCACCGGCCACACCGATCACAACATCCGTCTCTGGGAGCTGGCGCCCACCGATGAGGGCGTTTTATCATTGTCGCGCGTTGTGACTTTGAGCGCCCACACCGACGCGCTTTTTCGCGTGGCCTTCAGTCCGGATGGCCGCTACTTGGCCTCTGCCTCGTGGGATAACACTGCTCGCCTCTGGGATATGGAAACGTTGACAGCAGTACACACTTTGGAGCATGGCAGCTTTGTCTACAGCGTCGCCTTCGATCCGACGGGGCGCTACCTGGCCACCGGCGCGCGCGACGCCACCGTGCGTCTGTGGGATCTCTCCGATCTATCTAAGAGGCCGCGCCAGGCGCCGGGGATCATCGGCGTCTATCCCGGCCACAACGACCTGGTATGGGATGTAGCCTTCAGCCCCGACGGAGATTTTCTCGCCAGCAGTTCCTGGGATCAGACGATCCGCCGCTATCTGGTCAATTTCGAGGATGTATGGGCGCTTTCCGACATCTATTTGGAAGGAGAGCTATCCGCGCCACCTGAGTGAGAAGCGATTTGTTTTGAGTGTTATCTCCGTCCACTAAAAAAGCGCCCCCTCCACGAGGGGGCGCTTCGTATTTGATGCGACGAGGCGAAACGACGTTACGCCAATTCGACGACGGCGCCGGCGTCTTCCAGCTTCGCCTTCGCGTCTTCGGCGGCTTCCTTGCCCACGGCTTCCAGGATCGAGGTCGGCGCACTCTCGACCTTGTCCTTGGCTTCCTTGAGGCCCAAGGAGGTCATCTGGCGCACGGCCTTGATGACGTTGATCTTCTTGGGGCCGACCTCTTTGAGGACAACGTCGAACTCGGTCTGTTCCTCTTCTGGCTCGGCCGCTGCGCCGGGCGCTGCGCCCATCATCGCCACGGGGGCGGCGGCGCTCACACCCAACTTATCCTCGAGCATGCTCACCAATTCCGAAGCTTCCATCAATGAAAGCTGACTAATTTCCTCGACTAACTTCTCTAGATCTGCCATTTTACACTCCTGTTAATTTTTAGTACTTGCTTAGATTGCACTTAAAATGCGAATTGTGGAACAACTTAGGCTGCGGCTTCGGCGGACGCGCCGCCTTCTTCCAGTTTGTCCACATACGCTTGCACGACGTTCATAATTTGGCGGATGCCGCTCGCCACAGTCCCTGCAATTTGCGTCGCCGGGGCATTGATCGTGCGTAGCACCTGCGCCAGTAACTCTTCGCGCCCAGGTAGGTCTGCGATTGCCAGGGTCTGTTCTGGAGAAAGATATTTACCCTCCAAGAAGCTGCCCTTGATCTTGAATTTCTCTTCCTCAAGCTCTTTTGTGTAATCGCGGAAAAGTTTCGCCAGTGGCGGCACATCTTCGTGACAGAATGCTGTCATAACCGGGCCGCTGAATAACCCCTCTGGCGGCGCGATGTCGGCATTCTCCAACACCCTACTTATCAGTGTGTTCTTGACGACGAAAATCTCGCCGTCTTTGTCCAGCGCCTCGCTGCGCAACTTTTCCATCTGCGGAACCGATAGACCGGAATAATTCGCAAACACCATACCCTTACTGTGTTCCAACTGTTTCCGATACGTTTCAACTAACTCTTCTTTACGATTGCGTGAAATAGCCAAGTCCCTTCACCTCCTTCCTGATTTGCTCATTTGATGATTATCTCTTCGATGCTATAACTAGCTACCGGACACTTTTTCCAAGACCACTCTTAATCAGCAGATAGAGCAGAT
>JBKHCQ010000128.1:0-9123 GCA_046541755.1 Anaerolineales bacterium
TAAGAGATGCGCGAAATTTTCTTTGGGAAATAATTTGTGAGGGGTGACCATTGTCAAATGTCTGACAATCTATCACAATGTTAGGTTAGTTTTAAATGGATGTCAAGTCCAATGGTAAATATCATCAAAAGGGGTGATGGTTGGGATGACGAGCCGCTCGGATGAGTATCCGATATAGAGGGATTGCTCCTGTGGTTTGGGTGGGAGGGAGACCTGACAGGTTTTCGAAAACCTGTCAGGTCTGGATGCGCCGGCGTCACCAGTTGCGCAACATCTCCACGAAGAGGCGGACGCCGTAGCCGGTGGCGCCGGTGGGCGTGTAGTGCTCGCCCTTATCGGTGATCTCCATGCCGGCCATATCGATGTGCACCCACGGCACGTCCTCCGGGGTAAATTTGCTCAGGAAGTATCCGGCGGTGATAGCGCCGGCCGGTCGTCCGCCCAGGTGCTTGGTGTCCGCGACCTCGCTCTTGAGCTGCTCATCGTACTCCTTGAAGAGCGGGAGCGGCCAGACGCGCTCGCGCGTCGTCTCGCCGGCCGCGCGCAGCTTCTCGATCAGGTCGTCGTCGCCCATCGCGGCGGCGGCGACCGTTCCCAGCGCGATGACGTGGGACCCCGTCAGCGTGGCCATATCGAAGATGGCGTCGGGGCCGAACTCCTCGGTGTAGGTGAGGGCGTCGACCAGGAGCATGCGGCCCTCCGCGTCGGTGTTGATGATCTCGATGGTCAGGCCCTTGCGGGAGTTGACGACGTCGCCGGGTTTGGTAGCGTTGGCGTCGGGCATATTCTCCGTCGCGGGGACCAGCCCCACGACGCGCAGGGGCAAATCTAATTGCGAGATGGCCCGCATCGCGCCTAAGACCGCCGCGCCGCCCGCCATGTCGCCCTTCATCCGGCCCATATCCTGACTGGGTTTGATGGAGATGCCGCCCGTATCGAAGGTGATGCCCTTGCCGACGAGCGCCACGGTGGGCAGATCATCGCGGTCGGCGTTGTGTTCCAGGATGATGAGCCGGGGTGGGGCGCCGCCGCCCTGGGCGACGCTGAGGAAGGCGTGCATCTCCAGGGCCGCGATGCCCTCGTGATCCAGCACCTGGATGGTCATGTCGCCCGCGTCCGCGATCTGCCGCGCCTGCTCCGCCAGATGCTCCGGCGTCGCGATGTTGGCCGGGCGATTGACCAGGTCGCGCGTGAAGTTCGTCGATTCGGCCAAGATTTGGCCGCGCCGCGCGCCGCGCTCTAAGGCCGCTTGCCGCTCGGCGTCGAATTCCACCAAGGTCAGGGTCTCGATGTCGGGGCGGACGTCGTCGAGTTTGGTTTTCAGCTCGTGGAAGCGGTAGAGGCCTAAGATCGCGCCCTCGACGGCGGCGGCCGCCGCGTCCTCCGGGGCCAGGCCGCCGATGCCCGCGCCGTGCGCGATGGTGTGGAGTTCGGTCACGCCTAAGCTGCGGGCCTTCTTGGCGGCCGCCGCTGATGCGCGCCGCGCGCCCTCCGCGTCGAAGTCGTCGGACTTGCCCAGGCCGACGATGATGACGCGCTCGGCGGGGATCGCCGCGCCGGGATAGAGCACGGCGACCTCGCCGGCCTTGCCGCGAAAATCCCCGCCCGCGATGAGCGCCTGGATTTGTCCGCCCAGCGCGGCATCGACCGCGCCGGTGGCGCCGCCGGGTTCCGTGACGCCCTCGAATAGGTTGACGACAATCGCCTGCGCGGATTGCTCCTGAATGCCGCCGATGACAACGTTGATCTTCATAGTGTGTTACCTCCAATGGGGTTAAGATGGTTGTGTAATAAAATTAGCTTTGATTGCGAATTAAGAATGATGAATTGCGAATCCTTGCGAAGGTTTGATGCTATCTTGTCGCAGAGAATAGACATTCGGGCCACGCGATCCACCGGCGTGAAGGCTATTGGGAACCTTCGCAAGGGTTGTCTAGACGTTCACCTCGCTTTCTTGCTCCAGCGGCCCAGCAGCAGGCCCAACAAAAAGGAGAGGATCATCCCGGCGGCGGCGCTGAGGGCGTAATTGCGCAGGACGGTGTCTATGGGCGCCATCCAATGGCCGTAGGTGCGCCGCAATCGCCGGCGATATTGCTGTCGGGTCAGCGCGGGCAGGACGACGTCGGAGATGGCGTAGCTCAGGCCGGGGACGTGGGCCGGGGGCTGCGGCGCGAGCGGGCGGAGGGCCACATCGGGCAGGGCGACCTTTGCTGTGATGATGGTCTCGCCCGTGTCCTGCGAGCACGCGGCCACGACGGCGCCGTCTGCGTCCACGATCTGGGTGGCGGGGAGCATGTCGCAGCGGACGCGCAGACGATCCGCGCGCGCGATGTGCGGGAGCAGGTGCGGGGCCAACGGCAACATCGCCGCCAGCGTCGCGCGGCCCTGGGGGATGGCGCTCTCGAATTGTCCGGCGCCGCTCGTGCCGATAACCGGGACATTCATCCACGCGGCTTGCTCCGCCGCCATATCGACGAAGACGCGCCGCCCCGTCTTGCGCAGCGATTTGAAGATCGGCCCCATCTGCCCGGCGGTGATCTCATAATCGTCGGGATCATCCGGCAGAATATAGGTGGGATCGGCGAGGTTGGGCGGGCAACTGCTGATCAGCATCAGATCGACTTTGCCGGCGTAACGCTGCCACAGATCGCGATGGGCCACGTCCCAGCAGATGAGCAGCCCGAAGCGGCCCAACTTAGTTTCCGCCACGGTGATGCCATGCCCGGCGCGGAAGTAGGCGCGTTCCCAGCCCCAGGGGTAGCGCTTGTCGTAGCGCCAGCGTTGGCCCTCCGGCCCAATCAGTAGGAGCGTGTTGTAGATTTCGTCCCGCGCTTCATCTAAGAGGAGCAGGGAGCCGGCCAAATAGAGGTTGTGCTGCTGCGCCGTTTCCGTCATCCAGGCGATGGTGGGCCCGTGCAGTGGTTCGGCGCGGCGATAGTTGGCGTCGTCGTAGGCGTAGCCGGTGTTGAACAGCTCCGGCAGCACGACGACGCGCGCGCCCTCGTCCGCCGCCCGCGCGACTAACGCCTGTGCGCGGGCCAGCCGTTCCACGGTTGGCGCGGGGGCGACATCCATTTGTGCGGCGGCGACGGGTAGGGTTCTTGCCATAATTTTACCCCGCGCCCCTGGCGATCCGCTCCAGCGCCATTCGAGTGTCGCGCGTGCCGGGGACCTGGGCCGTGCGCTCGAAGCTTTCCAGGTGCTGCTTCACGATCCGCAGCATCGCGGGGTTGACGCGCTGGAGGTCGCGTACTTGGGTCAGCCACCGCTCGCGCACGGCGGGATTCGAGTGGGTGTAGAGCGCGACGGCGATCCGGCCCGGATGGGTGCGTCCCGGCGAGAATTGGAGCATTTCGTCGTTTTCGTTGGCGGCCACGGTGAAGTAAAAAGAGAGGAGTGGCTCGACTAAGCGTTGGATCTTCTCCCAGACCGCCTCGGTCTCGCGGGCCAACGCGAAGAAGGCTAAGTAGTAGGTCCGCGCCTGATCGTAGTCGAAGCGGAAGAAGTGCGCGCCGGCGCTGGCCGCGCAGTAGCTCGATAGATACCACTCCAGATCCATCTGGCTGGCGCCGGGCGCGCGCGCTTGGATCAGATCGTAGATCATCCGCGCGGCGCGGATGAAATAATCGCGCGCCTCCTCGAAATCGGTCATGCGGATGCGGAGGCCCATATCGTTCAGCTCGGCGGCGCGGGCCAGGGAGGGCGGCTCTTGCAGGGTGACCGTTTCCAAATCCTCCATCACCACGCTCAACTCCGGCGATTGTTCTGCGTAGTCGGGTATATCGGGCGCGACCGCCCCGCCGGTGACGGCCTCCGCGCTTTCTGGCATAGGCGCTGATGCGCACGCCGCGCGCGCCAACTGGATCAGCCGCTCGACGCGCGCGCGCTGATCTACCGTGCCGAAGAGTAACATCGCCAGCGCGTCCGGGCGCAACTCCAGATGTTTCCGAATCCAGATGACGAAGTAGGCGCTCTCGCAGCGGTCGACGAAGCCCTGGACGGAGAGGTCGGGCTTGAGCGTCAGCGCGTCTAACTGCCAGGATTGAGGGCGCGGCGCGAAGACATCCGCGTACTTCATCAGCTTGGCGACGGCGCGCACCTCCTCGCGCGAGCGCAGGACGTTGTCCGCATCGTATTTGGCCTTGAGCTGGAGGACGGTCTCCTCCAGCGTGTAGGCGCCGGGAGTTTCTTGGAGCAGGGCGTAGAGATCTTGCAGGATCTCGGTGCGCGTGTGCGGGTCCATCAGGCGGATGCCGGCCGTGCTCAGCGCCACGCGATGCTTCAACAGTTCGTCCTCGGGCATGCGCTCCGTCACCTGCGGCTTGAGCGCCACCCAGAGCACCTTATCGCGCACTCTGGATTGTACCAGATCCGACTGGGCCTCCACAAAATCGCGGAATTGGCGGTAGCCCAGGTCTGTCTCATTGAAGGTGGGATCTAATTTGAGCATCATCACCTTGAGCTGGCTGGCGTTGACCTCGTTATCCGCGACCTGGGGGAGCAGTGTGCGCATCGCGTCTAAGAGCAACTGGCGGTTGCGCTCCAACTGATAGGCGGCGGTGCGGGTCTCGGAGCCGATGAGGGTGTCGTAGAGGATGAAGTGATCGCAGGATTTGACCAGCACCTCGCTGGTCGATTGGCGCAATCCCAGACCGACGACGACTTTGCTATAGGTACGCAGCTTGCGCGCGACCGCGCTGAAGTCGCTGTCGCCGGTCACGAGGAAAAAGACCTCGATCTCCGGATGGGTGAACGCGGCTTCCAGCGCATCGACCACCATTTGGATGTCGGCGGCGTTTTTACGATGGCGCGGGCTGTAACGAAACATCTGTGTCAATTCGATGGCGTGGGCGAGCAGATCCTGCTGATAGCGGCTGTAGTTGGTCCAATCGCTGTAGGCGCGGCGGATGATGCAGCGCCCCCATTGCTGGGCCGCTTCCATAATCACATCCACCTTGCATTCGCCGTAAATCTCCTCGGCGGTGATGGCGATATTCTCAAAGTCGATAAAGACGGCGACTTGGCTATCTTCTTGTTTGGTGGATTGGGTTAGGGCGGCGGGGATAAATTGCGGGATGCTCATCGCTATTGCTTCTCTTCGGTTTCTTGGCGCTCCAGGTAGGCGTGCAGCGTGCCGCGATAGAGTGCGCGCTCTAAGTAGTTCGTGCTGGCGACGGATAGCTCATTGTAGGGCTTGCGGAGGAGAATATCCATCATCCAGCCGACCTGCCGCCCGTAGCGGCGCATACATTCCTTGGGATCCAGGCCCGGCCAAGAATAGCAACTGACCGTCGTCCGCCGATGCTCGGTCTTCACCTGCGGCGGCAACTCATCAAACGCGGGATGATCCGGCGGGAACTCGTACTCGTCCAGATCGCCGGTGGGGAGGCCCTCGATGGCCTTTACCTGGATGGGGTCGGTCTGGGTGATGTAGGGGTCGGCGGTTACATCGACGACGACGGCGTGCTCCGGCAGCACGCCGATCAGGTCGTTGGGGATGATGTAATGTGTAGGGTCGGAGCGGAAGGTGGCGTCGACGAACATATCGGCGTGGGACATCAGGTCGATCAGCACGGGGCGATCTTGGGTGATATTGCGGCCGATCAGGTGAACGATGACGCCGGGAACGCCGCGCAGCAGGAGCGCGCGATGCAATGCCACGTCGCCGTATTTGGTGGCGGCCTCGGCGGCGAAGCGCCCGACCGGGCCGGTACCCACCACGACGACCTCGATCACTTTGCGCGAGCGGGCGTCAAAATTCGGCAGGGTCTTTTGCAGCGCGCGGAATCCGGCCCAGATCGCGTTCCAACTGGTGCCCTGGATATTCTCGACCAGGCGCTTGCCCTCGTCATCGACGATGCTGTCCATCGAGATGGGGCGCAATCCCAGTTCCTGCATCAATTGGAGCCGCGTCGGGTGGGTGGGGTAGTGCAGCATCGAGAAGAGAATGGCGCCGGGGCGCATCCGGGGCATCTCGTAATCCTCCGGCGAGCGCACCTGGATGACGATGTCCTGCTCGTAGCAGGTTTGGTTGGATGCAAATTGGACGTTGGAAAAGCCCTCGGTGTAGCGCGCGGGCTTGATGTTCATCCCGGAGCCGCAGCCCTCTTCTAACACCACCTCGCGCGCGAGCGGGGCGATGCGATGGATCAGGCCCGGCAGAAAATCGCGCACCTCGCCGGGTTCTTTGTGCATACGTGGAAAACCTACTGAGAGTAGGGTCATTTCTCTTCCTCCTTTCGTTTTTCTTCGGGAACCTTGCGAAGGTTAATCGAGCGTCTTGGCAGGGGCGTATGCAAAACTTGGGGGAGCACGAGCGTCAGACTTCGGAAGTCTACGAGAACGATGTGCGCAGGGCTTCAAAATTGCTCCTCTCGGCATAATTTGATAGGCAGAGCAGTATTCGAGACTTCCGAAGTCTGTCCTCCCCCAACTTGTAAATGCGCCCTCTTGGCAGCTAAATCATCTTGTGCTACGCACTGCTTTTTAGAATTTGAGGTCTTCAGGTAACTTTCGCAAGGGTTTGGAAAAATTGTGTCTACGACTCACCTGAAAGAAGGGGACGATCTCACGTCAAGACGCCAAGATTTTTAAGGTTTGATTTAATTTTATTCATCCCATCACTGTTTTTGAACACGAAAATTAACCTTTACCTTATTTTTCCCTTAGCGCCTTAGCGGCTTTGCGAGTCCCTTTAGCTTTTTTCAGTGGAATCGTCTACTACTTCCCATATCGTTTCAGGAAATAATTGAGCGCGCCGCGATAGAGCGCGCGTTCGAAGTGTTCCGCGCTGCTCAAGGTCAATTCGTCGCAGGGTTTGCGCAGCAGGATGCGAAGGAGCGGCTCGATCTGCCGTCCGTAGCGCTGCATGCAATCTTGCGGGCGCAGGCCGGGCCACGAGTAGCAGCTTACCGTCATCCGCCGATGCGCGGTGCTCACCTCGGCGGGGAGCGCGTCGAAGGCCGGGTGGTCGGGCGGGAACTCGTACTCGCCCAGCGTGCCGGTGGGGATGCCCTCGATGCCCTTCACCTGAATCGGGCGGATCTCGGTGTTGTAGGGGTCGGCGGTCAGATCCACGACGACGGCGTGCTCCGGCAGGTAGCCGATCAGCTCATTGGGGATGATGGCTTGGGTGGTGTCGGCGCGACCGGTCGCATCGACCAGCATATCGGAGGCGACGAGGAGCCGTTTTAGCCAATCGCGATTGCCCGTCACGCGGCGATCCACCAGCAGGGCGACGACGCCGGGGATCTGCTGGTCCCACATTCCCTTTAGCGCGGCGACATCGCCGTACTTGGCGGCGGCCTCAGCGGCGTAGCGGCCCACCGGCCCCGCGCCGATGATGGTCGCGCGGATGGGATCGCGGTGGGGGGACATAAAGGCCGGGTAGGTCTTGAGGAGCGCCTGGAATCCGGCCCAGATGGCGTTCCAACTGGTGCCGCGTAGATTCTCGATCAGACGCGCGCCGTCGTCGTCGGTGACGCCGTCCATCGCGATGGGACGCAGGCCCAGGTCCTGCATTAACGTCACGCGCTGGGGATGGGTGAGAAAGTGGAGCATCGAGAAGAGGATGGCGCCGGGGCGCATCCGCGTCAACTCGTCGTTCTCCGGGGCGCGCACTTGGATGACGATGTCCTGCTGGTAGCATTCGAGGTTCGAGCCGGCGCGGACGTTATCGACGCCGGCGGTGTACTCCGTGAGCGTGATGCCCATCCCGGTGCCGATGTCCTCTTCGATGACGACCTCGCGGGCCAGCGGCGCGATGCGGCGGATCAGACCCGGCAGGAAATCCCGCCGTTCGCCGGCCTCTTTGTGCATCCGAGGAAAGCCGACCGAGTACCGCTGAGTGTGGGTCGGGGCCGTGTTCGCCATAGATCGCGTTAGGCCTCTTCGATCCTCACCTCGCGCATCACGTCGTCCTGTTCGATGGCGTCCACCACGTCTTGGCCCGCCACAACTTTGCCAAAGACCGTGTGTTTGCCATCCAAGTGGGGCTGCGGCGCGTGGGTGATGAAGAACTGACTGCCATTGGTGTGGGGGCCGGCGTTCGCCATCGAGATCACGCCGCGCTCGTGGCGGAGGGGATTGCCGCGGATTTCGTCCTCGAATTTGTAGCCCGGCCCGCCGCGCCCGGTGCCTGTCGGGTCGCCGCCCTGGATCATAAAGTTGTCGATGACGCGATGAAAGGTCACGCCATCGTAAAATCCCTCGCGCGCCAAGAAGACGAAGTTGTTCACTGTCTTGGGCGCGTGCTGCGGGTAAAGCTCCAGTTCAATCGCGCCTTTATCCGTCTCGATCTCGGCGCGGTAGGTGGCGTCAGTATCGATGTGCATCTCTGGGGGATTGGGCCATCGTTGTTGTTTCGTCATTGTTAGTGTTTCCTCCTTGGGTTTTGGGTTAGATTGATTAAGAACCGTAAGCCCCGTTGTAACAGTGTGGGGTGCAACTCTCTCTTTAGCATTTTGGTTGCCGGGTAGCCCGGCCCTATTTCCCGGATGATGTCATAGTATTTTTGAGCGACCTCACGGTTTCCAGTTCTGGAAAAGTATATGCCTATCACACTCATAAAATTGACCACCTCTGAGATATGGAAGCGATTTCTCTCCGGATAGAGAAACTTCAGGTCAAACTTATGATCGAATATCTCCGGTATTTTCTCGTATTCCTCTTTGTGAAGACAAATCGCAGCGTAGTTTAAGCGGGCAAATAGGTAATCGGGATCACGACGATATTGCTCCATGACGGTGGCTTCTGATTTCTCATACTGGCCGAGCCGGTTATAGGCTATGCTGAGATAGTTGTATAGGCTTGGTATATGAGGATACTTCTCTATCAGTTTTTCTATCTTAGGGATTGCTTTGCGCGGGCGCATTTGTGCTTCACTGTGAAGTTGCTCTATCGTAGCTTGGACCCGACGCGGTAGCCGGTTGTAATCACGATGGCGAATTGGTTCGGTTGTGATTTCGTATTCGACGATCTCGATAGGTTTCAGCCTTTGGGGGCTTCTTGACTGTGGTCGTCGTGAGCGTTGTTTTCTGCGTTGCTTGGACATTGTTTACCCTTTGCTTTTACCTTACTCTTACCTTACTCTTACATGGACAAGTATGTATGTGGGTTTTTCAT
>JBKHCQ010000129.1:0-9105 GCA_046541755.1 Anaerolineales bacterium
CAACCACGTGCTCCCACCCTTGACATTGGGGCACGGCTTAACTTGTATCCAATGCTCTAAAGTATTCGCCACTAAGCACGGCGGTTCCCACAGCCATCGGGCCGTTGGGTCAAAGAGAAACCGCGTGCCACCTTTACGAAGCCGCCCTTCGGCGGCTAGGCTCTTTTGAAATTCAAATGATAAATGCAAATTCAAAATACAAAACAAGCATTTGATCGGCGAATTTGCTGTGAATCGTAGCGAGAAAGTGCTCAAAGAGTCGGCGAAGGCCGACTTCGTAGATGTTGCCGCGACTTCAGTCGCCGGGCGCGTTGGTTTTTTCAGGAGAGTCAATCATAGATGAATGAACAACCCCTCCGGGTGCTCATCTTAGAAGATCGAGCGGATGACGTGGAGTTGATGCTCTACGAGTTGCGGCGCGCCGGCTTTATGGTGGATTGGACGTGCGTCACGACTGAGGTCGACTATCTGGCCCACCTCAACGCTGATATTGACATCATCCTGGCCGATTACGCCCTGCCGCAATTTGACGCGCATCGCGCTTTGACGCTCTTACAAGCGCGAGATTTGAACATCCCCTTCATTATCATCAGCGGCAGCATCAGCGAAGAGTTGACCGTGGCGGTGATTAAACAGGGCGCCGACGATTATCTGCTCAAGGATCGGTTGGCGCGCTTGGCGCCGGCCGTTCGCCAAGCCTTGGCGGCCCGCCAGCTCCGGGATGAGCGCCAGAAAGCTCGATTGGCCCTGCGCCAGAGTGAGCATCGCTACCGCTCGCTCTTCGAAAATCTGCCCGTCGGTCTCTACCGCAGTACGCCCGCCGGCCGCATCCTCGACGCCAACCCCGCGCTGGTGCGGATGTTGGGCTATGCCAGCCGCGAGGCGTTGTTGGCCTCCAACGCGCGCGATCTTTTCGTCGCGCCGGAGGACCGCGAGCGGGAGAAGGCTTTGCTGATCAGCCAGGGCGCTGTGCGCGGCGTCGAATTGCAATTGCGACGCGCCGACGGCGCCATCATCTGGGTGCGCGATGCCATGCGCGCGACCCGTAACGCCGAGGGGCAGATCATCTACGAGGGCAGCATGGAGGACATCACCGAGCGCAAGCGGGCCGAGGCGGCGCTCCAACATCGGATCGCCATGGAGGAACTGATTGCCGAGATTTCCACCGACTTCGTCAGCCTGCTCCCCGCCGAGGTGGACGCGGGCATCCAGCGGGCGCTGCAGGCCATCGGCGTCTTCGCCGATGTGGATCGCAGCTATATCTTTCTCTTCTCCGAGGATCTCACTTTGATGAGCAATACCCACGAGTGGTGCGCGCCCGGCGTCACACCTTATCGGGCGGAACTCCAGGACATTTCTGTCGATACATTCCCTTACTGGATGGCCAGTCTCCGGCGCTCTGAAAGCTTTCAGATTCCCCGCGTGGCCGATCTGCCCCCGGAGGCCAAGGCCGAAAAGGCGATTTTCCAAAGTCAGAACATCCAGTCCTTGGCGGCGGTGCCGATGGTCTCCGGCGAGCGCTTGATCGGCTTCTTGGGCTTTGATCTCGTGCGCGAGGCGCGGACGTGGTCGCCGGAGGACATCACGATGCTCAAGGTGATGGCCGAGGCCATCGTCGGCGCGCTGGAGCGCCAGCGGACGGAGGCCGCGCTGCGGGTCAGCGAGGAGCGCTATCGCCTCCTGGCCGAAACCGCGCGCGACATCATCTGCATCCACGATATGGCGGGGCGCATTCGCTATCTCAATCCGGCCGGGCTGGATTTTATGGGCTACAGCAAGGAGGAGATGGAGGGTAAGTACGTCACCGATTTGTTAGCAGAGGAGCAAATGGATGCAGCGCGGGCGCGGCGCGCGCGTCGCCAGGCGGGCAACGGCGAGCGCTATCTCTATGAGACCGAGTTCATCAACGCGGCGGGCGAGCGCGTGTCCATCGAGGTTAGCTCCTCGCCCATCGTCCAAAACGGCGAGGTGACCAGCCTGCTGCTCGTCGCGCGCGACATCACTGCGCGCCAGGCGGCGGAGGAGGAGCGGGAGAGGTTGCTCGTCCAGGTGCAGGAGCAGGCGCAGCGGCTCCAGCAGGTGATGGCGTCCGTGCCGGAGGGCGTGCTGCTCCTGGACGTCGAGGGCCGCGTTGTGCTCGCCAATCCTGTGGCTCAGAAGGATCTCGAACTCCTGGCCGGCGCGCGCGTCGGTGAGATCCTCGATCATCTGGGGGATCACGCGCTTTCTGAGGTGCTCACCTCGCCGCCCCAGGGACGCTGGCATGAAATCCAATCCGATCAGCGCGTCTTCGAGACCATCGCCAAGCCGCTGGTGCTGGGCCCACAGCCGGGGGGCTGGGTGTTAGTCCTGCGCGACGTCACCGAGGAGCGCGAGATTCAGCAGCGCGCGGCGCAGCAGGGGCGCTTGGCGGCGGTGGGGCAACTGGCCGCCGGCATCGCACACGACTTCAACAACATCATGGCCGTCATCGTCCTCTACGCGCAGATGGCCGGGCGGACGCCCAATCTGCCCGATAGCGTGCAGGACAAGCTGTACACCATCACCGAGCAGGCGCACGAGGCCACCAACTTGATCGAACAGATTTTGGATTTCAGCCGGCGCGCGGTCTTGGAACGCCGCCCTTTGGAGCTCCTGCCGCTGCTCAAGGAGCAAATCAAGCTCTTCGACCGCACCTTCCCCGATAGCATCACCGTGCGTCTGGCTCACGATGGGAAATCCTACACCGTCAGCGCCGATCCCACGCGCATCCAGCAGACCCTGATGAATTTGGCGGTCAATGCGCGCGATGCGATGCCGCATGGTGGGACATTGACCTTCGCCCTGAGCAAGACGACATTTGACGATCCAAAAGTAACGCCATTGCCGGAGATGGCGGCGGGGACGTGGATTCGATTGGAGGTGCGCGATACCGGCGTCGGCATCCCCCCCGAGGCGCTGCCGCACATCTTCGAGCCGTTCTTCACCACCAAGGGCGTCGGTCAGGGCAGCGGCCTGGGCCTGGCGCAGGTCTTCGGCATCGTGCGCCAACACGAAGGCTACATCGACGTCGTCTCGCCGGAGAGCGGAGGCGCTACGTTTACCATTTATCTGCCGGCGCTCATGATGACGGTGACCCAGCAGGCCCAGTCGGAGGCGGCGGCGACCTTGCCGCAGGGCCGGGGCGAGGTGGTCTTAATCGTCGAGGATAACCCGGCCGCCCGCCAGGCGCTGGTGGACGCTTTGGAGTCCCTCAACTACCGCACCTTGGAAGTAATGGATGGCGAAGCCGCCCTCCACGCTATCGAGCAAGCGCCGCGCGAGATGGCCCTCGTCCTCAGCGATATCGCCATGCCTCGAATGGACGGCCTGACGCTCGTCCAGGCGCTGCAACGGGAGGCGCCGCACCTGCCCGTCATCCTCATCAGCGGGCATCCCCAGGAGCGAGACCCCCGGCAGTTCCCCAATCTCTACGCCTGGCTGACCAAACCCGTCGACCTGGCCCAACTGGCCGAAATCCTTGCGCGGGCCTTGCGCGAATCGTAAGTTGGGTTTGGCTGGAGCCATTCGTTATTCGTAATTACGCAATTCAAAATTTATCATTTTTCAAGGAGATAGTCCCATGCTGAAACGTCGTCTTATCGCTGTTGTACTTCTCGTTTTAGGTTTGACCTTAGCCTTTTTCCTCACGGTCTCACCCACCTTGGCCAATCTCGACTGGGTGGGCGATATGTTTCCCGGCGGCGGCGCGACCCACGCCATCAACCGCGGGATGCCGCTTTCGGTCTACGTGCAGGTCTACCAGGCCGGCGTGACCGATAGCACCGGCCAGGGCGCGGGCATCGCGTGCGAACTGCGCTGGACCGAGGTCGCCGCTTTCGGCGACACGTGGAGCACCTGCACCGCCACGACGATGTCCTACAACACCGACGTGGGCGATAACGACGAGTACATGGCCACGATCACGCCCGGCGGCCCCGGTCGCTACGAGTTCACCGCCGTCTGCTCCGACGACAGCTTTTCGACTGAGACCGAGCAGGGCGCGGGCTACGGTCGCCTGCTGGTGCTGACCAGCACGACCGCCGTGCGCCTCTTCGAGTGGCGCTGGGCCGATATCGCGCAGGAGTGCGAGACGTGGCTCGGCCCGCGCGGCTTCGGCGCGGTGCTCGTCTCCCCGCCGATGGAGCACGCCGTCGTCGAGGTCGCCAACGGCTACGACCTCGACTATCCCTGGTGGCAGCGCTATCAGCCCGTGAGCTACACGCTCGCCAGCCGCAGCGGCGACCGCGCTGCCTTCACCAACATGGTCACGCGTTGCCAGGCCGTCGGCGTCGATATTTACGCCGACGCGGTCATCAATCACATGGCCGATATTCCCGGCGTTGGCAGTGGCGGCACAGAGTACACCCGCATGAACTACGGCTCGCTCTACGATAGCGACGACTTCCACGACGAGTGCATCATCGAAGACTACAATGATCAAGTCGAAGTGCGCACGTGCCAGCTCTCCGGCCTGCCCGATCTCAAGACCGGAGATCCCAGCGTGCAGGCCAAGATCGCGGCCTATCTCAACGACCTCATCGACCTGGGCGTGCGCGGCTTCCGTATCGACGCGGCCAAGCACATCACGCCGACGAATATCAGCGACATCCTGGCGCTGTTAGATGAGGAGGTCTACATCTTCGGCGAGGTCATCTCCGATAGCGGCACCTCCGATGGCGAGTACCAGGGCCAGGGCGACGTGACGGAGTTCCAGTACGGCCAGAATCTGGCGGAGAAGTTCCGGGCCGGCGATCTGGCCGCGTTCTATGCCAATGGTGGGGACACGCTCTTCGCCTTCGATTGGTCCGATTTCCTGCCCAGCGAGAAGGCCCTTATCTTCAGCGACAACCACGACAATCAGCGCGGGCACGGCGGCGGCGGGGATGTGCTCACCCATCAGGAGAGCGATCTCTACCTGTTGGGCAATGTCTTTATGTTGGCGTGGCCCTACGGCTACCCCGTGCTGATGTCCAGCTATACCATGCAAGATGAATCGATCCCCGACTACGATGGCATCGGCCCGCCCGCCGACCGCGCGGGGAACACGCGCCTGATCTACGTGGACGGCGCGCCCCAATGCGCCGACTATAACGACCCCAAGGCTGAGCAATGGATCTGCGAGCACCGCCAGATGCCCATCGCCAATATGGTCGGTTTCCGCAACGCTACCGCCGGCGCTAACGAGATCGCCCACTGGTGGGACAACGGCGGGGATCAGATTGCCTTCGCGCGCCACGACAGCACGTCCAGTCGCGGTTTTCTGGCGCTCAACGCCAGCAGCGACGCGACGTTGGCCGGCGCCTTCGCCACGGGGATGCCGGCGGGCGTCTATTGCAACGTGATCGATGGCGCGCTCGACGCGGGCGGCGACGCCTGCCCCGGCGGCACCATCGTCGTCGATGCCGGCGGGAACGCCGCGCTCAGCGTTGCGCCGATGGATGCGGTCGCGATCCACGCGGGAGCCAAGGTGAGCGGCAGTCCCGCGCTCACGGATTTGGGCGTGCGTTTGGCGCACGCGCCCGCGCCGCCCGTCTGGGGCGAGACGCTCACCGCCACGGTCGTCGTCACCAACAGCGGCGCGGACGTCACCGGCGCGCGCCTGGGCCACACGCCGCCCGACGGCCTCGACGGCGCGACGTGGGCCTGCACGGCGGATGGCGGCGCCTGTGGCGCGACGAACGGCAGTGGCCCCATCAGCACCACCTTCGATCTCGATGACGGCGGGCGCATCACCTACACCATCACCGGCGCCGTCGCCGCCGACGCATGGACGCTGAGCCATCGCGCGGCTATCACCGCGCCGACGACGGTCGTGGATCGCGATCCCCGCAACGACGCGACGCAGGCCACCGCCGCGCCCGCCACCACCAGCGACCCGGCCACCGTCACGCTGGCGGGCGATTTCCAGAGCGAGATTAGCGGCTGTGGCGATTGGACGGTCAACTGCGCCGCGACGCATCTCACGCACATGGGCGACGGCGTCTGGCGCGGGGCGTTCACCCTTCCTGCCGGAAGCTGGGAGTACAAAATCGTCTCGAACAACACGGCCGGCGATCAATGGTATCCGTCGGGTAATAACGTGAGTCTCGGTCTGGGCAGCGAGACGACAGTCTACTTCTATTTCAATGATGACGATGACTGGGTCTGGGACAGCGTCAACGATCAGCGCGTCACGCCCGTGGTCGTGGGCAATTTCCAGCAAGATTTGGGATGTACCGACGATTGGGCCACGGACTGCTTCCGCACGTTGATGAGCGGCCCCGACGGCGACAACGTCTACACCTTCTGGACGAACGACCTCGCGCCCGGCAACTACGAGTACAAGGTCGCGCGCGACGAGGGCAGCGCGTGGTATCCTTCCGGCGACGATCTCACGTTCCAGGTGAATTGGCAGGGCGATCCCGCGCGCTTCTTCTATGACGCCGACGACCATAGCGTGTGGATGGAGCAATCCGCCCGCCGCGCCTTCTGGGTCGAACAGGGCGTGTTGGCCTGGAACGCCAGTGATCCTGACATCGACAGTTACAAGTTGATCTACGACGCCGACGGGGCCATCGAGTTGGGCTACGATACGAGCGGCAATCGCACCGTCTCGCCCACCACGCCCTCGGCGGTGGATCTGATCGCCAACGGCACGCTGACCGGCGGCGCCTACGCCAAATTCCCCAACTTGGATGGCTACACGCGCTTGGAGATGGGCAGCGGCGACCTGAGCAAGATCCCCACCATCCTCAAAGGGCAGATGTTCGTGGCGGCCTACGATAGCAGCGGCGATTTCTTAGAGGCGACCGGCGTGCAGATTCAGGGCGTGTTGGACGACCGCTACGCCACGACGGCCACATTGGGCCTCACCTACACGGCGGGCGCGCCCGCGTTGACCTTGTGGGCGCCCACGGCCAAATCCGTGACGCTGCATCGATACACGACGCCCACCGCCACGACCAGCACGACCGACGCGCTCACCTTTGATACCAACACCGGCGTCTGGTCGATCACGGGCGAGGCAAGCTGGGATCGCGACTTCTACCTCTACGAGGTCGAGGTCTACGTGCCGGAGACGGGCCAGGTGGAGCGCAACTTCGTCACCGATCCCTACGCCGTCAGCCTCTCGCTCAATCCCTTCGAGGACGGGCGCATCGCCAACACGCAGCGCGCGCAATTCGTCGATCTGGCGGGCGACGCGACGCTCCAACCCACCGGATGGGACGTGCTCGCCAAGCCGCCGCTGGCCGCGCCGGAGGATGCCAGCATCTACGAGCTGCACGTCCGCGATTTCAGCATCGCCGACAGCACCGTCCCCGCCGCGCAGCGCGGTACCTTCGCCGCCTTCACCGACCCCGACACCGCCGGGATGCAACATCTCCGGGCGCTGGCGGACGCGGGCCTCACGCATCTGCACCTCCTGCCGGTCAACGACATCGGCTCCATCGTGGAATGCGCCGCCCAGCGCGAGGACACGCCCGGCCTGAGCAATTATCCCGCCGCCTCGATGCGCCAACAGCAGGAGGTGACTGAGGTGCGCGGCAGCGATGGCTTCAACTGGGGCTACGATCCGCAACATTATGGCGTGCCGGAGGGCGCCTACAGCACCGATCCCGATGGCCCGCAGCGCATCTTAGAGTTCCGCCAGATGGTGCAGGCGCTCAACCAGAACGGCCTGCGCCTCGTGCTGGACGTCGTCTACAACCACACCTATCGCGCCGGGCAGGAGAGCGGCTCGGTGCTGGATCGCGTGACGCCCGGCTACTATCACCGCTACGATAACGACGGCAATCTCTACAACACGAGTTGCTGCCCGGACACCGCCGCCGAGTTCGAGATGATGGAGAAGCTGATGGTGGATACCATCACGCGCTGGGCCACGGCCTACAAAGTAGATGGCTTCCGCTTTGACCTGATGAATTTGCACACCGTGAGCAACGTCGAGGCGGTGCAAGACGCCGTGCGCGCGCTCACGACCACGACCGACGGTGTGGACGGCGGCAGCATCCTGCTCTACGGCGAGGGCTGGGACTTCGGCTCGGCGATGGAGAAGGGGCTGAACTACGCCAAGCAGTGGAACGCGGCGGGCACGGGCGTGGGGACCTTCAACGACAAGATCCGCGACGCGGCCCACGGCGGCTACAGCGAGGACGACCTCGCCATCCGCCGCCAGGGCTTCATCAACGGTCTGAGCTTCGATTGGAATGGCTACGAGTATGCAAGTCGTGATCAGGCGGCTCTCTTCTACGAGCAGGATCGCCTGCGCGTGACGCTGGCCGGCAGCCTGCGCGAGTTCACGTTCACCGACCGCGAGAATAATTCGCAGACCGGCCAAGGGCTTGACGGCACTGGCTACGCCTTCGATCCGCAGGAAAGCGTCAACTACGTCTCCAAGCACGATAACGAGACGCTCTATGACCAGAACATCTTCAAAGCGCCGGAGGGCGTCTCGATGGCGGAGCGCGTGCGGATGCAGAACATGGGCCTTTCGCTGGTGGGTCTGGCGCAGGGCCTGCCCTTCTTCCATGCCGGCAGCGATATGCTGCGCTCCAAATCGCTGGATCGCAACAGCTACGATTCCGGCGATCACTTTAACACACTTGATTTCAGCTATCAGACCAACAACTTTGGGCAGGGGTTGCCGCCCGCCTGGGATAACGAGAGCCGCTGGGACATTATGGCGCCGCTGCTGCGCGATCCGGCGCTCGTCGCCACGCGGACGCACATCCTCAGCAACACCCATCACCTGCGCGAACTGCTGCGCATCCGCTACAGCTCGCCCCTCTTCCGCTTGCAGACTGCCGACGAGATCAATGCGCGCGTGGCCTTCCACAACACCGGCTCTGGTCAGACGCCGGGTCTGCTGGTGATGACCATCACCGACACCACCGGCGCCGACCTCGACCCGGCCTACGAGCGCGTGATCGTCCTCTTCAACGCCGACAAATCCGCCCACAGCGTCACGCTCGGTACGCTCAGCGGCTTGAATATCGTCCTGCATCCCATCCAGGCCGCTTCTTACGATCCCGTGGTGCGCACCGCCGGCTACATCAGCGCCACCGGCGCCTTCAGCGTGCCGGCCCGCACCACCGCCGTCTTCGT
>JBKHCQ010000130.1:0-9092 GCA_046541755.1 Anaerolineales bacterium
ATTGAGTATCGTACTCGCATAATGTTCAGTCATTCTCTTCTTGATAGTGGCTCATAGCTTCGGCTAAGACTGAGGCCGCGCCATAGGCGTCATAAGGCGTGGGAAGTTGATAGGTCTTGCCTGATTCAAATGGAAAAATATCGTCGGCACTCTCTAATTCCTCAGCTAGAATGCGGATGAGTTTGAGTTTATCTTTAGCAGACAATCTACGGATAACAGGGATGACCTCGATCAACGGTGTCGTTTGTTCTGGATTCTTAGTTTGTACAATCGATTGCATATTTGTACCCTCTCTGGCATTTCCAGGCCTTGGTTGTAATTATGCATCGGAATGGATTGTTAAACTCACGTCAACGGCAGCGTGACGTGGAATTGGCTGCCGGGGCAGATGTCCTCGTCGCAGCCCTCGCTTTCGGCCCAAATCTCGCCGCCGTGGGCCTGCACGATGCCGCGCACGATGGCCAAGCCCAGGCCCGGCCCGCCGCCTTTGAACTTCGTCCGCCCGGAGGAGTGGAAGTCCACCTCACTGGGATGATAGAATTTCTCGAAGATCAGCTCCTGATCCTCCGGCGCGATGCCGATGCCGGTATCGCTGAAGGTGAGCATAATTTCGGGGCGACCATCGCGCTGGCGCACTTCGCCGGAGATCGTAATCTGCCCGCCGTCCGGCGTGTATTTGATCGCGTTGATGATGAGGTGGTGGAAGACCTTCGCGAGCAGGTCGGGATCGGCCTCGATCTTGGGCAGGAGGTCCAGTCCCGATGTTGTCAAGTTAAGATTGCGCCCGGCCAGCGTTGGGACGAAACCGTCCACCACCTGTTGCGCGATCTCCGCGATGGAGATGGGGGCCTTGATCATCTGCAAGGTTTGGCTGTCGATCTTGGCAATGTCTAACATGCTGTTGACGATTTCGTGCAGGCGTTCGGCGCCCTCGACGATGCCCTCGGTAATGCGTTGGAATTGCTCATCGCCCTCCTGGCGGAACTTGTTGCGGATCATCTGCCCGTAGCCTTTGACCACCGTGAGCGGCGTGCGCAATTCGTGCGCGGCGATATTGATGAAATTGCTCTTGGTCTTGTCGAGGCGTTCCAGGTTGCGATAGGCGCGATTCAACTCCTCGGTGCGCTCGCGCACGCGCTGCTCCAGCGTCTCATTCAGTTGACTGATCTCGGCGTAGAGGCGCGCGTTTTCTAAGGCGCTGCTCGCCTGCGCGGCGAAGGCCTGCACCCACGTCGCGTCCTCCGCGCTGAAACTGCCCGCCTCGCGGCGCGTCAGGGAGATCATGCCGATGGGTTTATCTTTGGAGATCAATAACACGCCCAGCCACGCGCTGTTGAGGGGCAGCCAGGGAGTTTGTTGCCAGCCGGGTTCCTGGGTCACGTCGTTAATGATGTTGGGTGTGCGACTCGCGCACAGTTGTTGATAGACATCGCCCTCGCGGATGGATATTTGCATTTCCCGCGCTCGTTCCGCATCCGGGAAGTTATAATGCGCCACGGCCGCGAGCGTCTCCGCATCTTGTTGGAGGAAGACCATACCCCGCTCATACGGCACCAGGTCGTGGAGCAACTTCAGGATGAGATGGGGCACCTCGCTCAGATCCAAGCTGCTGGATAGGGCGCGCCCGGCCTCCTCCAGGGATTCGGTCAATTGCCGACGCCGCTGTTCGGCCTCATAGAGGCGCGCGTTGCGAATGGCCACGGCGATCTGATCGGCTAAACTCTGGAGAACGACGCGATCTTCTGTGGTGAAGGCCGCGACTTGATCGCTGGCAATATCCAAGGCGCCGACTAACTCATCGCCGATGATCAACGGCAGCGCGATTTCCGACGCAATATCCGGCAAATTCTCAAAGGCGAAGTAGTCGGGGGTTTCGGCGACGTGATCCTCCATGCGATAGATTCCGTGGCGACAGACCCACGCGATGAGGCTGGGCGCGTTCAGGGGGATAGTCAGCCCGCGCTGTTCGTGGCGGTGATTCTTCCCGGAGATGCCGGCGCGCAGCACCGCTTGTTCTTTAGATTCATCCAGCAGCCACACGCCGACGAAGTAGTAGCCGAATTGTTCCCGGATCAGGGAGACGATCTCGGAAAGCAGGGGGTCTAGTCCTAGAATAGAAGTCAATTGCTTGCTTACCTGGCTGCTGGCCTCGAGTTGCACGGCGCGATGGGAGAGCGTGGCGTTGGCCTCTTGTAGTTCCCTTGTCCGCTCATCGACGCGCGTTTCTAGGGTGTGCGTCCATTCCATCAACTTTTGATTGGCCGTGACGAGCTTTTCGTAGAGATGCGCGTTTTCGATGGCTGTGGCGGCCTGATTGGCGAAGATCATCATCAGATCTAAATCGGTCTGCGAGAAGCGCCCGCTGACGGAGCGGTTATCCGCGTAGATCATCCCGATCAGGTTGGCGTCGGCGACCAGGGGCACGCAGAAGACCGAGCGCAGATTTAGCTCCAGCACGCTGCTCTGCGATTTGAAGCGCTCGTCGGCTAAGGCGTCCTGCAACAGCACCGGCGTCTGCGATTCCATCACCGTGCCCAGCACCGTGTAGCTGATTTCGGCGGCGCCCTGGGCCAAGGCGTCGGGATCCATGCCGATGGCGACTTTGAAATCGAATTGGCGATCCTCATCTAACAGCACCAGGAAGCCCTGCTCCGCGCCGCTTAGCTCGATGACCTGTTCCATCACAAAATTGAGGAGCGATTCGGCGTCGTGCGTCTCGTTCATCCGCACGCCGATGTCCAAAATCCGCTCCAGGCGATCTTGCAGGCGCGCGGCGTCCTCGGCCTGCGAGGCCGGCGTCAGGGCCGTCAGCGCCTCATCCAAGATCTGGCCCTCGTGACGCTTGGCCAGTTGGCGCGTCCACTCGGTGACGATATGCTGGTTGATCTCGATTTTGTTGAGGTAGTTGCGGCGCAGGCCTTCATCGCTCAGGCTGGCGATGCTCTTCATCATCACGGTGCGGGCGTTTTGCAGCGCGTCCCATGCTGCATCGGATGCGGGAGCTTTATCGGTTGCCGAGGCATCTTCGGCGGCGCGCAGGACCTGATAGCGCAGCCACCAGACCTCTTGTAGCGGATATTCCCCCGCGCCGGCGGCCTCTAACATCTCCAAGGCCTCTTGCGTGTAGGCATCGGCGGCTTTCTCATCGCCCAGCGCCAGACATGTCGCGCCCAACCACGCCGATGTGGAGGAGAGATAGGCGCGCAGATTGAGTTCGTGCTGCACATCGTAGGCCAATTTGATCCACTCGCGCGCTTCCTCTGGCTGACCGTTGGCCAATAGGACCCGTCCCATCTGGAAGGCGTAGATCGATTCCGTGGTGCGATCCCCAATCTCCTGCGCTAAGGCTTGACCCTCTGCGAAGACCTCCTGCGCTTCCTTGTAGGCTTCCAGCGCCAGATAGACGCGCCCTAAGGTCTCCAAGAGAAAGACCAGGCGCGACCGCCCGTGCATCTCGCGCTGGATTTGCACGGCTCGCTCGCCCATCTCGCGCCCGCGATTGTAGAGGCCCAGCGCCCAATAGGTGATGGCTAAGTTGTTGTAGCTCCGGCTTTGGCGATCTGGGTCGCCGATGGCGTGGGCGATGGCCAGCGATTGCTCGTGATAATCTCGCTGCTCGGCGTAATCTTCGGATAAGATGGCCAGCTCATTGAGGGCGTCGGCCTCGCCGGGCCGGTCGTTAATCTGCCGGTAGAGGGCTAGCGATGTCTCGGCGTAGCGCCTGGACGCCTCAAAATTGCCCAGCAGGCGGCTGATGGCGCCTAAGTGCCAGAGGTTATGCGCTTCTCCGTGCACGTCGTTCAATTCGCGGCAGATCTCCAACGCCGCCTCGTGACACGCTAACGCCGCGTTTAGATCGCCCACAGCATAGTGCGCGCCGCCCATCTCATCCAAGCTGCTGGCCTGCAAGCGCCGATCGCCCAGATCGCGCGAGAGCCGCAGCGCTTCCTCTGCCGTCTCCAGCGCGTAGGTGTTGTGCCCCATCTTGATCGAGACCTCGGCCTGATGGAGGGCGACTTGAATCTGGCGCTGGGGATCATTTATCCGAGCGGCTAATCCCGCCATGCGGTTGAGATCGGCCAGTTGGGCTTGCAGATCGCCCAGGAGCCTGTAGGCTTCCGCCCGTCCGGCTAAAATTTCGTAGATCACGTCGGGCGGCCGCGTTGTCTGCCCCGCGTCGATGAAGCCGAGTGCGCGGGTGTAATGTTGCACGGCGGAATCGTTGGCGTAGACTTGGCGCGCCTTATCGCCCGCGATCCGCGCGTAGCGCTGCGCCCACGAATATTCCCCGGCCTGCTCGAAGTGCCACGCCATCAGCTCGATGACTTCGGCCTTGGGGTAGCGCTCGCGGAGGGCGTCGCCGATCTGTGCGTGCCGGCGCGCGCGCTCCTCCGGCGCTAGGGTGTGATAGATGGCCGCGCGCATCTGGTCGTTGCTGAAGCGGTAACTGTGCTGTTGCTCCCGCTCCATAGCGACGAGGACGTAGTGTTGTACCGCCTGTTCGATCCGCAGGTTGAATTCCTCCTCGGAGAGTGAGACGACATCCGCCAGGAGATCGATATTTACCCAGCGGCCCATCACGGCGGCCCATTGCAGCAGTTCTAAGGTGGGCGCATCTAAACTCTGCAACCGGCGGCGCGCGGCGGCTTGGATGTTCGTGGCCGTGCGGTCTAGGCTTTTCTCCGCGATATGCCACGCCTCGCCATCGAACCAGAGCTGTTCGCCCTCGACCAGGCTATGGAGGAGATTCTCAATGAAGACCGGGTTCCCGCCCGATTCATTGATCAACCAGGGCAGCAGCGCTGGCGGCAGGGGGGCTGGCGCTTGATGGTCCAGGTCGAGCATCGATTTCACCAAGGTCTCGATGGCCGCTTCATCCAGCAGGCCTAGCCGCAACAGCTCACAAGTCGCCGTGGCGGCGTCCGCAGTCGCTTTGGCCTCCGCCACGAGCGCGGCGAGTGGGTGGGAGTGGGCGAGTTCGTCATCGCGATAGAGGCCGATCACCAGCAGACGCCCCTCTTGGGTTTGCTCGCCCACCGTCCGCAGTAGCGTGATCGTCTCCGCATCCGCATAGTGCAGGTCTTCTAAGACGATCATCAACGGCTGTTGGGACGCCCGCAGGAAGTTGGCGGCGGCGCTCAGCAGGTGCCGGTGCTCCTCCGGCCCGAAATCGGTGGCGGCGATGTTATCCAGCGCCTCCGAAAGCTCCGGCATCAGGCGCACCAGGGTTTGATCGTACATTCGCAGCAGCTCCGGCTGCGCGCTCTTGTAGTGCGCGATCACCTGCCGGAAGATGGCCAGCCAGGGGCGGTAGGGGATGCGCGCGTGTTCGTGGCAGATGCCCTCGCAGACAAGCACGCCCTGCATCTGCGCGCGTCGTCGCACCTCATGCACGAGCCGGCTCTTGCCGATGCCCTCCGGCCCGGCGATGAAGACCAACTGGCCCTGGCCGTGTTGTGTACGGACCAGCAGCCCTTGGAGGCGCGCCAGCTCGGACTCGCGCCCGACGAAGGCGCCGCTGTGGATGTAGCCTTGCAGCGTCTCGCGGGTTTCCAGCGCGTAGGCGCGCTCGCTCATCGCGTTGATCTCGCGGATGATGGTGTTGGCGCCTTCGGGGCGGTCGGCGGGGTCTTTGGCCAGCAACGTATGGATGAGATCGCGCAGGGGGGCGGGCAGAGTCTCGGCCGCCTCCGGCGGCAGTGTGATGGGCGTCGGTTCTTGGATTTGGAGGATCAAGGCGCTGCTGCTGTCATCGAAGGGTAACTGGCCGGTGATGATCTCGTAGAGCGAGATGCCCAAGGAGTAGAGATCGACGCGATGATCCACCGCGTCGCCTCGGATGAGTTCCGGCGCGATGTAGGCGGGCGTGCCGCGCGCGCGGCGTTCGCTGCCGTGCTGGAGCCGCCCGATGAGGCCGAAGTCCATCAATTTTACCTGCCCGGTAGGCGTGATGCGCACGTTGCTCGGTTTGAGATCGTAATGGATGAAGCCCCGCGAATGGATATATTGTAGCGCGCGGCAAATTTGTACCAGCACATCGTACAGCCATGTGAAGTCTTGGGGGGCGTCTTGGGCGTGGCGCTGCGCCAGCGTGGGCCAATCCTCGCCGGCGACATATTCCATCGTGAAGAAGTACTGTTGCTTTGCCTGTTGTTCTTCAATAAGCCCGCTGAACTCGTACACTTGCACGAGGTTGGGATGGCGTAATTGCGCCAGCGCCTCGAATTCCGCTTTGAATTGGGTCACGGCGCGCTCGTTCAGCAGGTCGGCCCGGATCACTTTGAGAGCCAAGACCTGATTATTATTAAGCGTATCTTCCACCAGATAGACGGTTCCCATCCCGCCTTTGCCCAGCTTTTGGAGGATTGCATAGCGATTTTGGATCAGCTCTGTCATAGGTTTCTCCGACATCATGAAAAAGGTTGGCGGCCTCCCGCCAGAGAGCGTCAACATCAGGGTGAATTGGATTGTATCACATCTTTATTACATCTGTATTACATTTTTATTACATCGCACAACGTGGGTCTGTTGATTTCGGTGCTGTGGGTTCCCCTTTTCTAAGCTTAATCATATAGGCGTTTGTGATTATCGCAACTTTTGGCGGGGGAGCCGAAAGTCAGAAAGTCGAAAGTCAAAAGTCAAAGGTCAAAAAGTCGGGCGTCAGGAGTGAAAGCTCGAAGTTCAGGGGAAATTTGGGATAAAGACCCGATGTCCCTAAAAAATAATCAAATATCGTGTAAAATGAATGGGAAAGGGGGATGATTCATTTTCCTGGATAATTAGATTGACACTTCTCAAGGACTAAAGTCCCTTCGACAGGCGCTACGCGCCGGGCACCGCCTTCGCGGATGCACTGGGCCGTCTGCGAAGGCAGACGGTGGGCCGCTCCCCCGGCCATTGGGCCTTAGGGCCAAGAAGGGCCAAGAAGGGCCAAGGAAGCCTGTCCAGGGTACTTGAGTCCCCGTAGGTGAAGCGCATTTGCCCCCGATGAAAGCGACAGTTGACGTTCTCTTGCTAGTCAAATCATCTTATGAACTGATGAAAGACTCCAATGAAAAAAGCTAAAAGGTCTCGCAAAGCCGCAAAGTCGCTAAGGAAAAATAAGGTAACGGTTAATTTTCGTGATCAGAGACGGTGATGGGATGAATAAAATTAAGTCAAACCTTAAAAATCTTGGCGACTTTGCGTCTTGGCGTGAGATCGTCCCCTTCTTTCAGGTGAGTCATGAAAGGAAAAACAAATGACCCGCACGTTAGGCAAACTCATCAAATCCAACGCGCACACCGATTACGTCTGCCAGATCTACGGCCCGCGTGAAATCGAATCGCCACCCGCGCCCGCCGACTACGCCTTCGGCACGTTCGTGCGCGTCCCATTGGGCGTCGAGCGCGGCGACCTCGTCGGCGTGATCTACGATACCGTGCTCCACAATCCCGACTTCGGCAACCTGGGGCCGCGCCTCTCCCCCGCGCCCGACCTGCAAATCTTCTCGCCCGATTATCTGGCGGAGAAGGTCACGCTGGTGGGCATCACGGCGGTGGGCGCGTTGGCGCCCGACGGCGCCGCGACGCACGGCGTACCCGCCTGCTCCGCCCAGATCGATGCGCTGGTGACGCCCTTGGACGAGGCCGCGCTGCGCGCCTTTCACGCCACGCCAGCGGGCGGGGTGCGCCTCGGCTACGCGCCCCTGCTCCTGAGCTTGGATACGCCCGTCGCGCGTCACCTGCTCCTGCACATCATCGAGCGCCTGGGCGACCTCTTCCCCGCGCAGACCAAGCCGCTGGCCGTCCTGCGCGAGGAACTCCGCTGGCAGACCATCATCACCCCGCTGGGAGGTGCGCGATGACCAAGCGACGCTCTGATTCAATGATTCGACCGTTAGGCATCACCAAAGGCCCCGGCGAGACCCATCACGAGTACCTCTTCATCACGCCCGACCGCGACAACGTCGCCAAGGTGGGGGAATTCGTCACCTACGAGACGCGCACAGCGGGGGAGGCGCGCCGCGTGCTGGGTCGCATCACGGGCCGGCGCCCCGTGCGCCTCCTCCCCGATGGCTTCCTGGCCGATCCCGACGTAGCCCCGGACGCGATCACGTCGCTGGTGGATTACGGCGGCCGCGCGCCGGAACTCTTCGAGATCAGCGTGGGCATCTTGGGCTACTACGACGCGACCTTGGGCGACTTCATCAATCCCCGCCTGCCGCCGCGTCCCGGCGCGGCCATCACCGTGGCCGATGACGCGCTGCTGGCGCGCGTCCTCAGCAAGCGCGCGCCGGACCAGACGGGCGCCGCGCACATCGGATCGCTCCTCAGCCGGCCCGTGGACGAAGTCCCCATCGCCGTGGATCTGCGCGCCGTCGCCAGCACACACTTAGCCATCATCGCCAGCACCGGCTCCGGCAAGAGTTACCTGGCCGGCGTCCTCACCGAGGAACTGATGCACCCCAAGAACCGCGCCGCAATGCTCATCGTCGATCCCCACGGGGAGTACGACACGCTCGCCCAACTGGAGGGCGAGCGCGCCTTCGCCGCGCGGGGCTATCGCCCGCGCGTGGAGATCATCCGCCCGGAGGATGTCAAAGTGCGCATCTCCTCGCTCAGCTTGGGCGATCTGCGCTACCTGCTGCCGGAGATGTCGGAGCGGATGCACTATCTGCTGGGCAAAGCCTTCGGATTGGTGCAGCGCAAATTCGGCGAAAAGTGGACGCTGGCGCAGTTCCGGCTCGCGGTGCGCGAGGCGGAGCAGGAGATGAGCGGCAAGTCAGCGGATCAAGCAGATGGAGCAGATGGGGCCGATGATTACGGCACAGCGGGCGCCGTCATCTGGCGATTGAACTCCCGCCTGGGCGCGTCGAGCATCTTCGACGATATGCAGAGCCTGTCGCTGGACAAGCTCTTCCAGCCGGGGCAATGCACCGTGCTCCAACTCAATGAGGTCGATCACCGCGAGCAGCAGGTGGTCGTGGCGACCCTGCTGCGGCGCTTGCTCGACGCCCGGATGAAGACGGAGAAGCGGCAGGTGGCGAAGGGGGATGAGTTCAGGGAATGTTCAGAGAGTACATTTGGGCTTTTCCCTGTTCAAAAACCATT
>JBKHCQ010000131.1:0-9083 GCA_046541755.1 Anaerolineales bacterium
AGGAACTCATCCTCCGGCCCCAGCCAGTACTCCCAGTCGTAGGTGTAATCCGCGATGGTCTGGAACTTGATCTGGCTTTCACGAATGGCTTCTTGGGCCTCGCGTTGCTCGGTCATATCCGAGAAGACGACGACACCTCCCATCTGCTCGCCTTGGGCATCAAAGAGCGGCGCGGCGTTGATAAGTTGGGGAACTACCGTACCATCAGGATGACGCACGCCGGCATCCGTGGCCATATACTCCCCACCCTGCGTTACGGCTTTGACCAAGGGCAATTCTGTGTTGTCATACAACTCGCCGGTCTCGACGTTGATGACTTCATAGTTCTCGACATAGGCGCCGCCGTCCTGATCCTTGACCTCGCGGCCCATCATCGCGCGCCCCGCCTGATTTACCAGGAGCGGTTTAAATTGGTTATTCACCGCCCACACGCCAATCGGCAACGCCTCGATGATACCGTCATAGAACGCGCGCTCATCCTCCGCAGTCTCATATAACTCCGCGCTGCGGAGGGCGTTGGCGATCTGCGCGGCCAACGTCGTGAAGACGTCCACATCCGCATCGGTGAAGTAGTGGGATTCATCGTGCTGCACGTCGAAGACGCCCAGCACGCGCCCGCCAGCAATGGCCGGCACCGCGACCTCGGTCTTGGTATCCGGCAGGAGCGGGTTGGGCATGAAGTTGGGGTTCTCGGTCACATCATCGACCAGCACGGGTTCCTTAGTGCGGGCTGCTGTGGCCACCAGCGAGGCTTCGCGATCTAACGGGATGCTGTGCCCTTCGGCCAACATCTTTTCGCCGGCCTCGCCGTAGCCCGCCCGGAGGTTGAGCTGACCGCTTTCTTCATCCAAGGTGTAAACGTGGACGTAGTAGAGGCCAAAACGCTCCTTGATCAGGGGGATCACGGTTTCGAGCAGTTCGTCGGGATCCAAGATCGAGCCGACCTGCTCGGAAATCTGGGCGGCGGTGTCTAAGCGGGTGGTGAAGCGCTCGCGCTCGGCTTGGGCCTGGCGTTGCTCGGTCACGTCGTTGAAGACCGTTACAAACTGTCCTTCTGTTGGGGAGAAGACGTTAATGCTGAAGTGTTTCTCCATTGGCGGGAAGTAAACTTCAAAGCTTTCTGGCTCGCGGGTTTCGGCCACCTTCGCGTACAGTTCCAGGTAGGGAGGCTCGTCAACCCCATAAAGCTCGCTGGCTATCGCGTCCACGACGGCCTCTTTCGGCAGCCCTGTAAACGCGGTATAGGCGGGGTTGATGTCGAGGATTTTGTAGTCGATGGCTTCACCGTCATCGTTATAGAGGACTTCATGCAGGGCCACGCCTTCCGTCATCGACTCAAATAGCGAGCGGAATTGTTGCTCGCTGGCGGCTAACTGCGCTTCGGCTTGCTTCTGCTCGGTAATGTCGCGAATGAGCGCCAGAACTTCGTCATCGCCGCTGGGGGCCATGCGAGCTTCGTAATCGTGCATCTCGTCGCCCACCGGCGCTTGATATTCGTAGGTCACCGGCTCGCCGGTCTGTAGAGCTTGCTCCAAATGCTCCAGCGTCATCTTGGCCAAGGACGGCGGCAAGACCTCAGAGACGTGATGTCCCAAAAAGGCTTCCGGCGGCGCGAGGAGCTTAGCTCCGGCTTCGGCCTTGTAGTCCAGGAAGACGCCGTCGCTATCGAAGCGGAACATCAAGTCGGGGATGGCGTCCAAGAGCGCCGCGCGCTGGGCCGCGCTTCTGCGCGCTTCCGCCTCGGCCTCGGCCTGCGCCTCGAAGATCTGGGCGTTGCGGAAGGCGGTCGCGATCTGGCCGGCCAGTGTGCGAAAGGCGTCCAAGTCAGCATCGGTGAAATAATTCTTCTCATCGTGCTGAACATCGAAGACGCCCAACACCTCGTCGCCGGCGATAGCGGGCACCGCGACCTCAGCTCTGGTATCGGGCAGGAGCGGGTTGGGCATAAAGTTAGGATTCTCGGTCACATCGTTGACCAGCACGGGTTCCTTGGTGCGAGCCGCCGTAGCCACCAGCGAAGCTGCGCGATCTAACGGGATGCTATGGCCCTCGGCCAACATCTTCTCGCCAGCCTCGCCGTAGCCCGCGCGCAGATTGAGCGTGTCGCTTTCTTCATCTACCGTGTAGACGTGGACGTAATAGAGGCCGAAGCGCTCTTTAATTAGGGGGATCACGGCCTCTAACAGTTCATCGGGATCCAAGATGGTGTTGACCTGCGTGGCGATGTCGGCGGCGGTGTTGAGGCGACGGGTAAAGCGCTCGCGCTCCGCCTCTGCCTGCTTGCGCTCGCTGATGTCGCGGGCGACCCAGACGACGCGATCCTCGGTCAGCGGGGTGATCGTCGCGAAGAAGGTCACCTCGCCCAATTGCACCGGTAGGGTGTACTCAAAATCCTCCGGCTCGCCGGAGTCCAAGACGCGATGAATCTGCTCTAAATATGCATCGGCGGCGGCTTCGGGGAGCACATCGTGCATCAGTTGGCCGGCCAAATCATCGGAGGGCTTGTAGAGGAGATCAGGATTCGTCGGCGCGATCTCGATGTAGCGCCCCTCGCGATCCAGTACCATCACGATGTCGGGCATCGCGGAGAAGATGGCGCGCAATTTGGCCTCGCTTTCGCCCATCTCTTTTTCCAGGAGCTCCGATTCCAAGCGCTCCAGGCCGATGTCGGCCAGCATCTCGGCAAATTTGGAGAGGTAGGTCAAGAGTGGCTCAAGGCGTTCCCGCGAGACGATTGGAACGTCGGCCAGCGCCGCTAAGTAAGCCTCCTCATCCAGATCGAACGCCTGGGCCTGTTTACGGAAGCGCTCAACGTCCGGCTCCTCGAACAAGAATTGGCCGGTGAAAACCGTGCCGATGTGCTCGCCCTCGACGATGATCGGGGCCGCGACATCGACCAAACCGTTCGCGCATTCGTACACCACATACGGCTTGCCCTCGTCCAAGTGCGCAGCGATATAGGCATCGCTCTTGGCGCAGCGCGCCGCCAACTCGGGACAGACGCGATGAAACTCCGTACAGATTGGTTGCCAGGCCGTGGCCGTAAGCACCGCGCCGTCGGCCTCCAGAATCGCCGTGGGCGCTTCTGTGACCTGATAAAAATCATCCATCAACTCTTGAAGTCGATCAACATCCACGAGGTCTGAAAGTTTATACTTCATAGCCCCAGCTCCTTCCCAGGCCCTTCAATAACCGGATAGGTTCATCCACTGATAAAGTTTGAATTGTGTTCAATTGTGAGGTACAACGCACTTTTGACCTTAATATCAGGCATGTACTGCATCAGACGTAACAGTTACTTAAGTCCAAGTGCATTGCACCTTGAAAACTTCTTCTTTAAGTATAGTCAACTCTACGTTGCCATAAAGTATCAATTACATAACAAAGCCGCATTTTAGTTAGAGATCAGTTAAGGAGCTCTCAGCAACCGGCTAACAAGAATGACCAGTTGAGAGAGGGACACCGGCTTCTCTAAGTAGAATTCGACGCCCAGTTCCTCACAGACGGGGCGATATTCGGGATTGCCGGAGATGACGATGACTTTTGTGCCCCCCGCGTGGAGGTCGTCAAAGCGCTCTGTGAGGAAATCGCTGCCGTGCTCGCCGCCTAAGCGCATATCGCAGATGCAAAGTTCAAAGCTCCGTTCTGCCAACAAAGCATCGGCCTCAGCAATGGAGGAGACGGGGTGAACTGCATAGCCGCTGTTTCCCAGGGCCTTCTCATATAGCCGAATGGCGTCGGGGTCATCCTCTAAGACGATAATCGATTGAGAATCGGGCATCCTTATCTTATCCATAGATTCTATGATTCTATCAATTTTGAAAACCATCTATTCTTGAGAAGGTCATTTCGCTAAAATAGCCGAAATGCTTCTCTGAAATTATGAGGGAAATTTCAGACATTGTCTGTGGGGAAAGCTTGATACTTCGTGTGGTGGAATCTTAACTTCCAGTAATTCCTGTATTTCCTGTATCTCTTAATTTTAGCATAGATTTTTTGCTATAGCAAATATCGGTTAGAAATTTATTTCCAAAAACAAGGAGATTGATATAAAAATTATTAACATTATCTTCGTTTCTGTTACATAATTTTAAACACAACCTTAAAAATCTTTGCGCCATTGCGTAAAAAACAAAGCTTTTTAGGAGAGTCAAATATATGATCAGATAGATCAATTGACATAGCAGCGAAGTGTAATGACGCAAAATCTTGCGTCTCTCTGGCGTCTCTACGGGGGGCATCTAACAACTAAACTGAGGCATGAAAAAAGCGGGGAGGCTTTTAAGACCTCCCCGCTTACCTGCGGGAGCGACGGGACTTGAACCCGCGATCTCCGGCTTGACAGGCCGGCATGTTAGACCAACTACACTACGCCCCCTTGACGCTTTGAATAATACCATACCCCTATAATTTGTCAATAGCCAAATCTGAAAATCGTTGGAATTCCGTCTGGGCATCCGATGCCGATTACGCCTCCCGGTACGCCAACAATGCCAGGAATCGCCCCACCTCGTAGAGCGCCGCCTGCGCCGGGGGCGAAAGCTGCGGCAGGACGAGATCAAAGGCGTGTGAGGCCTGCGGATATTCGATGTGGACGACGGGGACATCGACGGCGCGCAATTGGGCGGCGAGGGCGTGGACGGACTCGGCGGCGACGAGGCTGTCGTGCTCGCCTTGCAGCAGGAGCGTGGACGGGCAGTCGGCGGCGACGTGGGTCACGGGCGAGGCCTGGCGATACGCTTCGGGGCGCTCCTCCGGCGGGCCGCCGAAGAGCGCGTGCATCATCGCTTCTTGCACCGTCATGCCGGCCGGCCAGTGCGCGGGCAACGGCATATCGAAGCCCATCGCCCGGAAGATTTTATCCGCGAGCGTGTCGTTCGTTCTCTCGTCCTCTGCGGGCAATTTCTGACTGAAAACCGGGACGGTGTGCCCGGCAAAGTAGGTCATATCGGGTGGGCCGTACCACGAGACGACGCCGCGCACGGCGAGGTCCATCCCCATCACATCCACGGGCGTGAGCGCGGCGTCAGCGGCGGTGTAGGCGGCCAGGAGCGCCAAATGCCCGCCCGCCGAGCCGCCGCCGAGCACGATCTGCGCCGGATCGACGCCATACTCGGCGGCGTTGATGCGCAGCCACGCCACCGCGCGCTTCACATCGCCCAACATCCCGCGCCAGTCGGTCTCCGGGCAGAGGCGATAGGCAACGTCCATAATCACGTGGCCCTGCGCGCTCAGGTGACGAAACATCGGCCGTGTGCCCGCATCCTTATCCGAAAAGTGCCACCCGCTCCCATGGAAGTAGATGAAGGCCAGACCGGAGGGCGCGATCTCCTCTGGCGGCTGCCAGATATCGCAGCGCAACTGGCGATCCGTCTCGGGGATTGTCCAGAAGGGCAGGTCGCGCGTCCAGCGCGGTTCTGGCGTTTGAGGCAGAATGATCCGCCAGCGTCGCTGCGGCAGCCGCTTCTTGACCGAGGGCGTTAGGCGCGCCTCCCAATCCGGGCCGAACGCGCGCTCGAACTCCTGGTGCGGCCTGAGCGTCTGCCGCACATAATCCACCGAGACCAGCGCGCCGCACGCCCCGGCCAGCAACGTCAGCGGAGATTTGAAGAGCGCCCCGGCGATAGCGCTGATCGTCCCCGCCAGCGCCAAGATCGGCGCCAACGCCCCGGCCAGCAACTTCGGTCCCAACAGCGTCGCGCTGGCCAGCGAGCGCACGCGGAAAAAGCGGAGCGCGCTCCACCCTGCCGTTAGAAACGCCGCCGCCGCTGATAACCTCTTGACTATTTTCTTCATTACAGCCTCCACTTCGGGGTGATTTACAGCCGAAAAGCTTTCCAATCTGCCCTTATGGTAGTATGATGACCCTAAATAATCAACCTCGCCACCCGACACTTTTAGAAAACAGCTCACGGATTTTTTAGATCTTTCGGCAGAGAAGTTCTCCATCTTCGTGTACATGCTACCGCTCACGTCCATTTGGACGAGTTTGAGGCCAAATTTTAATCCTTACATACCCAAAATCGCCCAAAATCGTTCTTATCGCAATATAAAAATCAAAAAAATATCTGCGTTAATCCGTGTTTACCCGTGAGCTAAGAAGTGTCGGGTAGCCAGGCAGATTTTACAGATTCCAAATTCATCATTCGCAATTCATTTAGAGGAGACCCCAATGCAAAACCTGTCCAATCTGCCCCAAATTACCGCGTCGCATCTGGTGAAATCCGTCAACTTGAATCATCACGGCACGCTCTACGCGGGCCAGATGGCGGAATGGCTCGTCGAGGTGGGCTTTATGACCGCCCGCGCGGCCCTGCGGTGCGATCCCAGCCGCCTGGTCTGCATCCGCCTGCACGGCATGGATTTCCGTAAGAGCGTGGCGAGCGGCGCGACGCTCGTGCTGGAAGGGCGCGTCGTTCACGTGGGGCGCTCTAGCCTGAGCGTGCACGTCGCGGCGCATCTGGTCGATCATCCAGATAGCGACCCGCTCCCCACCGAGGGCTTCGTCACCTTCGTGCATATCGAAGGAGGCCGCGCCACGCCGCACGGCCTCGACGTCGCGCCGCCGGAGGAAGGGGAGGCGCGCCGTTTGTGGGATCATGTCCTTGCGGAACGCAAGCGCCGCTGATTTAGCCGTTCCAAGAAAACAAACCTCCCAAATACAAGCAATTTTTGGGATGGTTCAGAAATAGGTTGACACTTTTTTATCGTTGTCCCAGGCCCGGCGGTTAAAACCGCGGCCACCATTACGAAGTCGCCCTTCGGCGACTGAGACCTAACCGGCGAAGGCCGGTTTCGTAAATGTAGCCGCGAATTTATTCGCCGGGCATTTATTTTAAAAGTCATGGGGGCTTCTGCGCAAAATAAAAGTGTAAAGCAATCTCTCTATCTCTTGAACCATCCCCAATTTTTTGAGGAAAAAGCACCTGGTTTGGAAGGTTTTAATTCCCAGAACTACCTTACGCCGCTACAGCGGCTTCGCAGCGACCAGGTAGTTCATAATCACGCAGCCGCGATAGCCGGGGGCCTGCGCGCCGCCCAGCGCGACCGGCCCGGCGGGGAACTCCTTGGCATACACGAAAAAGGGGTAGCGGCCTCCAATCGCTTCGATTTCGACTTGCGTGTCCGCCACGCGGGTGAAGGAGCGCAGCCAGCGCGGCAGGTGATCGGCCTTGGCCTGATAGATGACGTAGAGCCGCGCGGGGCGAGTGAGGTTGAAGCGGAGCAGGGCCGCATCGTCCGCCGCGTAATCCAGATCGGCGGGCCGAATCGCGTGCAGCCCACTGAGTATCAGCGGCAGCTTGACCAGCCGGTAATCGCGGTCGGTGTAGGCCGGGGTGTGCGCGCGCAGGCGAACGTGACGATAGTCGTGCCCACTCGCGGCGTGGATGTCGCGCAGGGGATTCTCGTAGTGATGCGCGTAGGTCGGGCGGATCTGCTGATCCGAGCGGGCGACGATGGCCATCCCGCCGACCACGGAGGTGAGCGGGTCCATCTCGCGGAGCGGCGCATCGCCAAAGAGATCGCTCATCATGTTGATAAAGGCCGGCACCAGCGAGGATCCGCCCGTGCGCAGCACGACATCCACATCCGCCGGACGCAACCCCGCGTCCGCCAACACGTGACGGATCTCCTGTTCCACGGTGTTGACCTCGCCCGCGATGAGCCGCGTAAAGTCGCGGCGCAGCAGGCGCTCGTGGATGTCGATGTGGTCGTGCGCGAAGTTCAATGGGGCCAGGAGCGAATCTGTGAGCGTCTTCTTCGCCCGCTCGATCTGGCGGAAGAGCTTGAAGCCGACGTTTTGCGTCACCAGCGTCTCCAGCGCGTACATCGTCTGCGGGCGGTCGCTCGTCTTCTGGAAGCTGCGGATCTTGCCGAGCGGGTAGGGCCGCGAAAGCTCCGGCATCGTCTGCCAGGTGGAGAGCATATCCAAATAATCGGGCGGAAAGGGCGCGCCGCCATCGATGGTTGCGCCTTGCCCGAAGTAGGGAAGCAGCGATTGCATAATGCGGCGATCCAAGTCGTCGCCGCCGACCAGGACGCCGCGCGTGGCGATGACGCGGGGCATCTGGCGCCCGCCCACCTCGGCGACGGTGAGATCGAGCGTGCCGCCGCCAAAATCGAAGATCAGCGCGACTTCCCGGCGGGCGGTCTGGTGATGGTAGAGGTAGGCGGCGGCGATGGGTTCCATCTGGAAGGTGATCTCCTCGAAGCCGGCGAACTGCGCGGCGCGGTAGAGGATCTCCTCCGCGCGGGCGGTGATCGCCGGGTTGTCCGAGAATCGCACCGGACGCCCCAGCACAACGCTGTTGCACGGGGCATCTAATTGGGTCTGCGCGCGCTCGCGCATCCCCCACAGAATCATCGCGATCAGCTCATCGATGGTGTAATAGCGGTCGAAGATGTCGGTGCCCTCGTAGTTGGGATCACGCAGCGCGGTCTTGATCGATTGAAGCAGCCTCCCATTCGCAGCGACATCGGTGGTGATGTTGATCTCGTGCCAGTAGTGGATGGGCGAGGAGCCGGCGCCGGCGACGATCATCTCGATGGCGCCGATCTCTTTGCGCTCCCAGACAATCTTGCGCCCGGTCTCGCGTTCCAGATACTCGTTCGCGGCGTTGGCGCCCAGCTTGGCATTGTGATCGCGGTCGATGTAGATGAGCGAGGGGAGCACGTGGGGGTTCTCGTTGGTGGGATCGAGTTGGATCGGATGCAGGGTCGCGCCATCAAAGTACGCGACGGAGGAGTTGGTCGTTCCAAAATCTATCCCAATTCGCATCGTTTTGCGCCTCCTATGTATAAACTGACATCATTGACCCGAATGACACGAACTAAAAATTATACCACGTTTCTGAGATTTGGGTTTTAGATGTAAGACCTGAACGCCAATCCCTTGCCGCCCGCCGGAATTATGATAGCCTAATATAATAATAGACGTCCTATCTGACCATGTGATGATTCTCTTCGATTACCCCCACTTTTAACTTCTAACTTTTAACTTTCAACTTTCAACTTTTAACTTTCAACTTTTAACTCGACTTTTGCAGCACATTAACACGAGAATACTCCTGAATCAAACAGCA
>JBKHCQ010000132.1:0-8930 GCA_046541755.1 Anaerolineales bacterium
GAGATTCAAGACCTCGTTCTAGCGACCGGCGCTTTAGTCCAGAATCCGATTTATGGCCAATTTTCAACTTCCGACTATATATATTATGTAAAGTTAAGCCCAAAATCGCATCACAGGGGCTGGATTGGATATAGCACGCCTTCTGTAAAGCCGCGCTCGCGATAGTAGCGCCGCGTGCCAACGGCGGCGATCACGGCCAGTTCGTCAAATCCCGCGTCGCGCGCCATCTCGGCGGCGATTTCCAGAAGTTCCGTGCCTAAACCGCGATGCTGGCTGCTGCGACCACGCGCGCCCAGCGCCTGCGCCGGGCCGTAGACGTGCATTTCGCGAATCATCGCCGCTCTGCGTATCTCTGGGATCGCCAACTCGCTGCGCGGCGCGTGCGGCAACGAAAGCCGCAAAAAGCCGGCCAAATATCCGCCCGGTGTGAGATACTGCGGTGTGAGATACTGTAAGAAATGCTCCTGCGTGGCGTCGGTTGCGTACGATACTACATCTAAGGTCACGTGATCGAAATCCGCCTGGATTTTACCGCGCACCTCGCGGCACCGAATGCACTGACAACGCAACCCTTCTTGGGCCATCCGCTGCTGGATGATTTGGCGCAGATTGCTTTTGGTCGTGCCTGCAACGATATATTGCGCCGGAATATCACGCATCAATCTATTAACGCGGCAGTAGGGTTGAATTAGCAATTTACATTGCTTAAGCATCTCGATCAGGTCTTCTTCTGGGTATGGCTCGTATTTACCCTGTTGCCATAATTTATACAATTCGGTATGCTCAAGTAATGCTGTCGGGTAGATTTTCATTTCATCAGGGCGGATGGCGGGGTCGTCCCACAGCCGCCTAAAGTCCTCTAAATCAGACGCTAATGTCGCGCCGTAGAGATTGGGCATCCAGTGCAGGACGATCTTGAAGCCGCCCAGACGCAGCAGGCGCATCGCGCGCTTGGTATCGGCGACAGTGTGGCCGCGCCGATTTAGCTTGAGGATGCGATCATCCAACGACTGCACGCCGATCTGCACCTTGGTCACGCCCTGGCGACGCAGACGCACGACCTCATCCGGCGTGATCCAATCCGGGCGCGTCTCGATGACCAGGCCCACGTTGCGATGCGGCGCCGTCTCATTGTAGCGCAGCGCCGCATCTAAGGTCTCCGCCTTCGTCTCATTCATTGCATCGAAGCAACGACGGAGAAACCACGTCTGGTAGCTCTCTGGATAGTACGACCACGTCCCGCCCAAAATAAGTAGCTCTATTTTGTCGGTAGCGTGGCCCAACGCCTCCAGCGCCTGGATGCGGACGTGGGTCTGCTCGTAGGGGTCGTAGTCGTTCTGGATGGCGCGCAACACGCCCGGCTCCCCATCCAAGTAGCTCTTGGGCGCCTGCGCCTGCTCCGGGCAGAAGATACATTCGCCGGGACACTCGTACGGCTCAGTCAGCACAGCGACCGGGGCGACGCCGGAGATTGTCCGCACGGGCCGTCCCCGCAATCGCCGCTTGAGCACGGGATCTTGCGCTAAGGCCCCCTCCTCCACCAATCGCACGTAGGCATCGATAAGCTGCGATTTGGCGTACAGTCCGCCTTCTGGGCGTGGATATCGCCGCAGAATTTTCATAAATTGTTGCTGGTCATAATCCGGCGGCAGCGCTTGGATGGCGAGCAGCGCGCCTAAAACAGCCTCGCGTTCTTCTGGGGTATTTAGCTCTAAGGTCTTTGGTATGCCGTTTTTTGTCATAGCCTTCATTATAACATAATAACATAACATAGATGTTTTGTTCGTAGTCAGCTACGCAGCGAAGCGGAGTAGCGTTAAGCCGTTCCAAGAATAGGTTGTCAACTCGCGTCAGGCCGATTATACTTGTGGGTACTATGAGAGATCGAAGAAAAATGAAAGAAGCTATGGCGAGGCAATTACGTGAGTTGAATCGGGAATTTTATGACAAGTTCGCCGGTTCGTTTGCCGATTCGAGGGCTGCGACAGAGCCGGGGGTTGAGCGCATCCTCGCCCATGTCAAGCCCGGGGATCGTTTTTTGGATTTGGGCTGCGGCAATGGGCGCGTGGCGTTTCAACTTCCGCCGGGATGTCATTATGTGGGCGTGGATTTCTCAGCGGAGATTTTGGCCCTGGCGAAGGCTCAGGTGATGGCCTCGCAAGCTGAGGAGTCTACGCTACAAGCTTCACATTTCATCGCGGCGGATCTGGTCGCCGACCCGTGGCCCGCGCTGGTCGCGGAGAGTTTTTCCCGCTACGATTGGATTTTGCTGCGCGCGGTATTGCATCACGTTCCCGGCTTTGATCATCGCCGCGAGATTGTGGCGCAAGCCGCCTCTCTTTTAGCGCCGGAGGGGCGTATGGCGCTCGCCAACTGGCAATTCACCGCCATCCCGCGCCTCCGAAAGCGTTTCCTGCCGTGGGAGACCATCGGGCTGCGCCCGGAGGATGTCGAGCCGGGGGATTATCTGCTGGATTGGCAACGCGATGGCTATGGCCTACGCTACGTCCATCTGATAGATGAGGATGAAACCCGCCGGCTGGCTGAGGCGGCCAACCTGCGCATCGAAGAGATGTTCCGCGCGGATGGTCACAGTAATGATCTGACGCTCTACGCCGTGGCGGCGCCTACGCCGTGACGGCGCCCCATTACGGCCCCACGCGATAAATCGTAGCTTCCGGCGTCTGATAAACAATCTCCAGCCAACCGCGCTCGACCATCGGCGCGAACTTTGACTCCCCCTCGGGCAACATATAGGCCCGCTCGTAGGGCGTCATAATGATGTATTCGACCTCGTAGCGCTCCAAAATCTGCCGCGCGACCTCTGGATCGGGTGTGTTGTAGAAGCTCCGAATATCCATTTGGCGGGTCTCCACAGTATTGCCGGGCATCGCCATCCGCTGCTGAACCTGATGCCAGCGCCACGCTGCCACCGCCGGCAGGCCGGTATAGACGCTGACCCGACTCCCCCACAGATATTCGCGCTCCGCCTGCCCCTCGATGATCGTGGGCGAGCCGCTCACGTTCTCCTGGAGCCAGCGGATCACACCCGCATCGACGCGCAATGGAATTTCCCCGCCATGTTCGTATTGGGTTGTGTACGACATAAAGACCGCGCCATCTAACGTGTGCGGCGCATCTGGATTCCAACGGTCGCGCACGCGCGCCGGGATCGCCAGCGCGGGATAGAGCGCGGTCGCGAAGAGAAGCAGCGTCAGCCCCACGATGATGGCATCCCCCACCCACGTGTCGCGATAGAGGCGCTTTAGAGAGTTCGCGGCGGGCATATTCCCCGGCGCCGACATCACCAGATGCAGCAATTGCTCAACGGCGACGGCCGCGCCGAGCGCCAGCAACATCCACACCTGGAGGTAGAACTTGAAGACGGTGTTCATCCGACCAATGTCGCCGCGCAGGACGAGAAGTTCCACCATCAAGCTGAGGGCCATCGCTGTGCCCGTCATAAACCACATCAGCCGGGCGCGCGGCGCTGTATCTGGGGCGATGACTAATATCCCGGCGATGACGCCCAGCGGCACCGCGATCCACGCGATGTGCACTTCTAAGATTAATAAAACACTCATCCATAGCAGCGCGGCCACGATGACGACCGCCCACCAGATGACGGTGTTGGATTTCTCCAAGAAGTTCTCTTCGAAGCTCTCTTCTGGGGACTTATTTTCTCCTCCGAACCAGCGCCGGAGGGCGCCCCACCCTTGGGCCAACGCCAGCAGCACTAATGGGAAGAGAAAGTGTCCGTGCATAATCAGATACTTATCCAGAAAGGTACGCCGCCCCTCCCAACGCTCGAAGGCGCTGTAGACGACGACGTAGTTCGCGGTGAAGGGCCGGAACAGCAACTCGGCCACAGCAACAATCAAGAACGGCATAGCTAATTTGAGTGTGACGTGGAGCCATTGGGGTAAAGATGTGGCTAATTCGCCTTCCTCTAGGTCACCTATCAACTCCGTTTCATCCGCTCCATCTGCTCCATCCACTGATTCTGTTTTATCCGCCGATGCTGATGGGAAGCAAGCGTGTAAGAGCACGGCGACGCTCATCACGCCGATGTAGGTGGGGTAGTCCCAGGTGTTGGTGGCGCGGAGCGCGCCGGCCACCAGCGCCGCGAAGAGAAAAGAGCCACGGGGCCGAGGCAACAGCTCGCTTAGATAAGCGCGCCATCCCTGAGCCGTGATGCGCGCTTTTCGCTTGATGCCCACAGCCCATTGAATGGCGATGGCTAAGGCCAACTGCGTCAGCGGATAGGCCATCACGTGCGCGTGCAGGTCGCCATAGAGGAACGAGAAGAGCGGGAACTCGTTGATCGCGCCGACGTCGCCGCCATCGGCGGTCAGGATACGGGTGGCGTTCCAGTACCACCATTCAGGACGGAACATCAGCCGCTCGCCGCCGAAGATGACTTTCCAAAGGCCGACCAGCGCGGAGACCCATCTCGCATAGCCGGGGATCAGACTATCAAATTGTACATCGCCGATCTTTGCAAATCCGGCGAACAGCAATTGTACCTCGCCCAAATTGCCCAACAGGAGCACGAGCAGCAGCCCCAACAGGCCGGCGCGATGGCCGCGATGCTCGCTGCCTCCCGCCAGGTTGGAAGCTAAGGTGTAGGCCCCCACCCCCGTCATCGCGAAGAGCATCGGGATCGCTAAGTTGTACCCGATGCTAGGCACAATCCCCAGCGCTTTGATCGGTGCGCCGGCCAGCACGAAGCCGAAGTAGTAGTAGTTCATCGCGCCTCCGGCGAACCACGGATCGTAAGGCGGAAACCAGGTGGACTTGATCACGGCGTTGAGATAGGCGAAGTCCATCGGTTTTTCGCCGCCCACCACGGGATGCCACAGATCGGGGTTGAGGTAGCGCGCGCCAACCCAGGCTAAAAAGAGCGCCAAGAAGAGGCCCTCGATGCGTAAAAGCGCGCGCCAATGGGTTAGAACAAACGTTCGGAATTCAGAGAATCGCGCGCGCACGACTGCCGCCGCGATACCAATCTCGATGAAGAAGACGATCCACAGCAGCGCGCGTGTGTGCGGCACGAGATGCACTCCGGCCAGCAGCCACGCCGGGTAGGCCCATAGCAAGAGGCCGGCGACCTTGGCCAATCCGTAGCCGCGATAGCGCAGCGCGGGGAAGATATGATAAAGCACGACGAAGCCTATCCATCCCAGCAGCGTCAGCAGCAGCCACCAGAGCAACACGGCTAACGGTTGAAATCGATTGTGCCAGGCGTCGCGATTGAAGAGTTGCGACCACGTCCCGCCGGATTCCTGCGCCGCCCGCATCGCCGGCGACATTATCAGCTTCGCGCTGTCGCCCTCAACGTTCTGGCGCGTGGCCTCGCGGGGCGTCATCCATTGAACGTCGTTCAGCAGCGCGGCGGGGAGCGTGAACTCCGCGTTCTCGCGCGAATAGGCGGGCGTCTTGGCGAAGATCAACACGCGCGGATGGTCGTAGACGCTGAAGGCTTCCTCGGCCGGCGGCAGGGGAACCGAGCAGGGGCGGGCATTGGTGTGGGTCGCCGGCGGGATCTCGAAGGGCGACTCTTGATCGGGGAATTGACATGGCCCCAGCGAGGGATAGGAGACAAACTCCGCCAACAATTTGAAGCCCAAGCTGCCATCGAAGAGCGCCTCGTAATAAGCGGTCGTCAACGGATAGCGCTTTGGTAGGCGCGGGATCGAGCCGTAGAGGCGGTTGCTGGAGAGCGCAATATAGTCCGCCTCGTCAAGCGCATTGAGCAGTTGCTCGCGCTTCTCGATAGTGTCGTTATCGTAGAGCGTCATCAGACCGCCGTGCATCGTCGTGACGCCCTGATACCAATTGCCAAAAGGATCGCGGCCATCGATGCGCAAGGGCAGTGAATCGTCCCAGTGCTCATTGGCGATCACAGAAGTCGCCAGTTTAATCGCCGGGCCTTCTATCAAATCGATGAAGAGATACAGATCTCCGTTGACGCCTATCTCCTCTTGCTGAATGGGAGGCAGTAACGCGGTGATCATCACATCGCTCAGGGCCGGGACGTCGGCTGTGGTGGTAGTTTCGGCCAGCACCATTTGGCGATGGGGGTCTTCCGCCAGCATGAGGTGAAACTCGCGCTCACCCGCGACGCCCACCCCATTTACTTTGTTCAGCATGACGCGATCCGGTCGAGCCTTGGGATTCGACCAGGGAATCGAGAGTCGGACCGATGCGCTGGCCTCATTGAGCGTCAACTCCCGAATGGGCGCCTGGATGTTCACGCCCTGCTTCGTCTTGAGGGTGATGGCGGTGGGCAGATTATTAAACATCCACTCCGAGGCCTCGATGCGCGTAACCGGGCGGGCATAGATGTGCAAGAAGGCTACCGCCCACAGCGCCGCGCCCAGCAAGACGCCACCGAGAAGCACGCGGCTGCCAATCCGCCAGATTTTGTCGATACGCGAGCGCGCCCACGTTTTGCGCGTCAGCCATATCAACAGCCACGCGGCGAAGAGTACAAAGACCGGGTAAATCGGCAGCAGATAGCGCATCGATTTGACCCACTGTGTGCCCTGATAAAGAAAGAAGATCGTCCCCCAGATCCACGGCAGGAGATGACGCCATTCTCGCTGCCGGAAGATACGCCACCCCATAACGGCCCAGGCGATCCAAGCGGCCAGGCCCAGCGGCAGCCCTAATCCCCAGACGATCATATTGCGGGCCGGAAAGATAATTGGCGCGCGATTGGTCCATTGATGGCCGGGCGGCGCATCGACCTGGCCGGTGACAAGGCGGCGCACTGAGCGCATATTGTTGAGCCAGTTGGGGTCAAGTCGCAGGCTGATGAAGCCCGGCCCGGCGAAGGCGTAGGGTTGTGCGACGCGGAACGCTAATGCAGCGCCGATCCCGGAGAGTACCAGAGCAATCACGCGGGGCGTTGTGAGGTCGAACGTGTAAGTGATGCGGCCGGTGATCTCGTCTCGGCGGCGGAAGAGCAATCCGGCCAGACCCACCATCCCCGCTATTGGCCACACGCTGATCTTACAGGCGACGGCCAATCCGGTTGTCACGCCGGCGAGCACGAGGGGCCACAGGCGATTCGAATGGACAGCGTATATGGCCAACGTGAGGGTCCAGATGACGAAAACGGCGGCGAAGCTATCGACGACAAAAAAATGCGCGTGCTGGATCGGCAGCACAGCGCAGGTATAGAGCGCACCGGTCACCAGCGCCACGCGATCTCCATAGAGCATGCGGGCCAGCAAAATCAATGCGAGGAGGGTCATCAAGTCGGCTACAGAGGAAAGCGCCCGGCCCACCAGGTGGACGCCGCTATAACCCGTAAAGCGCCCCGGCGAACACATCTCCGGCGAGGCGAGCAGTGCCCGGACCAGGCGTCCGCTCAAGTTGGCAGGATTGACGCATGCAGCGTCCAACGCCTCCCCCACCGCGCGTGTCATAAAGAGCGGCAGCGTGCCATACACATAGCCCGCGAACGACTCATGGGTAGCGGGATTTAGCGGCGAACTGGCGGTATCCCAATATTGGCCAAGGCTCTCCGGGAAATGAATCGCGCCGGCCACCATCGTGAGATAGCGTTCGTCGGGATGCAGATGCGTACCAGCATCCCAATCGAGCTGGTAGAAGCGAAATGTACCCGCGACCAGGAAAATCAATACCAGAAACGTATAAAAAATGTCCCGTGATAAGCTAGAACTCTCGCGCGTTGGTTTGGCTGTATTATTTATAATATTCATAGAAACGATTGTAACGTAAAGACACGTAAAGACAAGGAATGTTAACTTCTGATCAAAATAGAGCTTGTGCAGCGCTCGTTTATTTCGCATAGTCTATTTTTATTCTATCAGAAACCAAAAAAGGAACTGCTTTTCGCCTCCAAGCTTTATGACTACGCGAAATAAACTCAAGAAACTCGCATCTTAGCTGGTTGCAAGAATGTCTCAACCTCGGAGGCCGTGGGCATCGAGGGTTGTGCGCCCTCGCGGGTCACGGCCAACGCCGCGACGGCGCATCCATGCCGCACGGCCTCCGGCAACGCACGACCGGCGCTCAACGCGGCGGCTAATCCGCCGTTGAAGGCATCGCCCGCCGCAACCGTGTCCACCGCCTCGACTTCAAACGCCGGTACAAAGCCTTGGGCGTCAGCGCTCCGATAGAGCGCGCCTGCCGCGCCCAACTTGACGATGACCGCGCGCGCGCCCTTCGCCAGCAAAGCATCGGCGGCGCGGACGGCATCCTCGCGGTCGTGAATCGCGATCCCGGTGAGATGCGCGGCCTCGACCTGGTTGGGCGTGAGGATGTCGACGAGCCTGTAGAGATCATCGGGCAGCGTCTGCGCCGGTGCGGGATCTAAGATCACCCTGACGCCCGCCTCTTGCGCTGCGCGTGCCGCCGCGAGGTTGACATCTAACGGCGCCTCAAGTTGCAAGAGCAGCGCGTCACACCCGGCGAGATGCGCGGCTAACCGCGCAACGTCGGTCTTGTCCAATTGGCCGTTCGCGCCGGGGATGACGATGATGCTGTTTTCGGCGGTATCGTCCACGGAGATGATGGCGACGCCCGTGGACGACGCCATGTCCGTCTCGATAAGGCGGGTGTCGACGCCGGCGGCGCGCAGACTTTCGCGCAGGGCTTCGCCATACGCATCCGCGCCGACGCGCCCGACCATGCGCGTGGGGACGCCAAGTCGTGCAACGGCCACGGCTTGGTTCGCGCCCTTGCCGCCCGGAGCCGTCGAAAATGCTGATCCGATTATGGTCTCACCCGGCGCGGGTAGGTGCGGCGCGCGGGCGACCAAATCCATATTGAGGCTGCCTAAAATGATTACACTCATTGTAACTACTCCGTTCATTTACAAGTACAAGAAAATACAAGAAAAGCACCCTCTCAGAAGACGAGAAGGTGCTTTGGGGATTGAATTTTGATCGTAGAAG
>JBKHCQ010000133.1:0-8913 GCA_046541755.1 Anaerolineales bacterium
AGTTGTCTAAAGTCAAAGGTCAAACGGCCAAAGCTTGGCGCTTTGTGCCCTTGAGTTGATACTTTGATTAGAGCGAATTGAATGGAGATCTATTATAACTGAATTTCAACGTTTGGGTATAGCGACAAGGGTGAAGGGGTCGTGGAAAAGCGGAATAGTTTGTCTTGTAATTTATACTACGTAAATTTGTTAATGAGGTATTTTCGTAGTATAATTTACACAGGAGGTAAAAGATGAACAAGAACGGATACGCACAAACCCAGGGCATGAGGTTGCTTAATCGAACAGTGGAGGAAGTTGGCCCGCTCTTCACTATAGAGGAAGCGCGCGATCTGGCCGCTGAGATGGATTTGACGCCGCAGCGGGTACGAGCTTTGCTAAGTCAATTAACACAGGCCGGTTGGATTGAACGCTTAAAGCGGGGGGCATACGCTGTTACCGCGCCGATATTTAGCGCGTCGCTGCATCCCTATGCCGTGGCGCAGGCGCTTGTCTCGCCCCTCGCCATCAGCCACTGGTCGGCTCTGACCCATCACGGCTTTACGACCCAGATCCCGCCGATGATTCAAGCTTCAACGACCTCGACTGTAGTTACCCCGGAGATGCGTCAAGGGACGGCCTATCGTCCCCGGGGACGAGCTGTTTGGCGTGCCTGGGGATTAGAGTTCGAGTTTGTTCAAGTGCAAGATAAGCACTTCTTTGGCTTCCAAGAAGAATGGGTCAGCCAGTGGCATCGGGTCGCTATCACTGATCCAGAGCGCACAGTACTTGATCTATTTGCTATCCCTCAGATTTTTGGCTCTTTGCAGACAGGTTTGGAAACTCTGGAAGCACACCTGCACAGTCTGGATGTGGATAAGCTAGCAAAATATGCGTTACGTTATGAGGTCGGAGCGGTCATCAAGCGATTGGGGTGGGCGTTAGAGATGTTGGGTGCGCCGGAAAGCATAATTGCGCCTTTGGAAGCCTATCCTTTGCAAGCCTATTCTCAACTCGATCCGACCGGCTCACCCGGCGGCAACCCCATCACGCGCTGGCAATTGCGCGACAATCTGCGACCGGAGGCGCGCTATGCCCACAATTGACCAACATCTTCGCGCTATGGCCCGATCACAACCGAATACGCCTTTTTGGGTGTTGGAAAAGGATTACGCCTTGGGCTATCTATTAACGGGGATGGCGCAGGTGTCGCTTCTGCATGACGCCTTGGTCCTGAAGGGTGGGACGGCGCTGCGTAAGTTCTATTTTACCGATTACCGTTTTTCGGAGGACTTGGACTTTTCTGCTGTGGCGCAACTATCTGATGTAGATGCTGCTATGCAAGAGGCAATCGAAGCTACTGAAGGACAACTTCAAGCGCAAGGGCCGTTTGCGGTTATCGGGGAGCGATTGGTGTTGCGAGATCCCCATCCTGGCGGCCAGGACGCTTTCATCGTCCGCGTGCGCTTTCCTGCCCATCGTGAACCTTTTTGTCGCCTAAAGGTTGAGATCACTTACGATGAAGAGGTTTTACTGCCGCCGATTGAATGTCCCCTGTTGCATCGCTACCCTGATCCCCCGCAAGTGATGTGGCATTGCTATACACTCGGAGAAATCGTCGCTGAGAAATTGCGGGCACTGTTACAGAGCTATGCTCGGCTGAAGGAGCGCGGCTGGGGAGCAAGCCGCGTCTGCCGCGATTACTACGACTTGTGGTATATGCTCAGCCAGGCTTCGCCGGAGACCGACGTGTTATCTGATCTGTTAGCTCGCAAATGCGCCCTACGTCAAATGTCTTTTGTTTCCTCGGAGGATTTTTTAGCTCAGGAATTACAAGCTGTGGCTCGAACTGAATGGGAACATCAATTGCTCCCCTTCGTACCAAATGCACCATCCGCGGAGCAGGTTTTAGGCGAATTGGCCGATCTGCTGTCAGATTTGCCCTGGGATTTAGAAGAACGCGGGGAAGCTGAGCGTTGAATCAACGGCGAGCAGCGTGTCATAGATCAAAACAACGTCATCTGCGAGGCGGCGAGTGGGGGATAGGGCGGCATCTGAGGGGCGATGCCGTGCTGCTCGCATACCTGATGAAAGAGCCGCCGGAGCCGGTCGGCGTTGCGCGCCGAGCAAGCGTAGCGCTCGCCGAAGGTTCGCTCGTAGCGCGCTCTGAGGCCGGGGAAGTGCGCGTCCAGTTGCTCGTAGTAGTACGCGCGCTGACGGTCGCGGAGCGTCATGCCAAAGGAGGGGATGATGTAGGCGGCGCCGTTTGCGCGCGCCCGCGTCACAATTTGCCGGATGTTCGCCTCGTTATCTTCGATGAAGGGGAGGACGGGCATCATCGTGACGCCGGTCATGATGCCGCGCTCGGCTAATATCCGCATAGCCCGGAAGCGAGCGGAGGGCCGGGGCGCGCGGGGCTCCACCTTGGCGGCCAACGCATCATCCGCCGTGGTGATGGTGAAGCTGATCGCGGCCCGCGTGCGGCGCTGAATCTCTGCTAGAAGCTCCACATCCCGCAGCACCAGATCGCTCTTGGTAAGCACATGCACAGGAAAGCCAAACGCCGCGATGACCTCCAGCGCGCGGCGCATCAACTGCACCTCGCGCTCCAGCGGCATATAAGGATCGTTCATCGAACCGGCGCCAATCGGCCCCTTGACCCGCTTGCGCGATAGCTCATCGCGCAGCAGATCGATGGCGTTGGCTTTGACGAGGATTTCACCGTCGAAATCTTCGATTTGATAGCACTCACTGCGGCTATCGCAATAAATGCAGCGATGCTGGCAGCCGCGATAGAGGTTCATGTTGTATTTGAGGCCAAACCACGTATCGGGCTGCTTGATGTGCGCCAGCAGGGTCTTAGCTTGGATTTCTCGGAAGTTTATCATTAAATCTAGCTACCGGACACTTTTTTGAAAACAGCTCACTGATTTTCACGGATCCCACGGATTTTTATATCTGCCGCCGGCGAAGCTCTCCAGCTTGGCGCGCGTTTTTACCCCTCACATCTATTTGGACAAGTTTAAGGCCAAATTTTTGGCCAATGTCGCCGCCGTGGCTTATGCCTCGGCCTGTAAGTTTGCTTTAATGAGTAAGGTATTATATCATGGACCCACAGTTCCTTTGGAAGCAGCATAGCTGAATCCAGAAGACCCCTTTACCTCCCAACTCCCCGCTCGGCGACTTGGTTCGCTTGTGATGGTTGAAAACCAAGCAGGGCTTGATGAATCGCCGTCGTAGGCTCCATCCCCCCCTGGAGCAGGAAACCTATCTCCTCAATGAATCCTCATGATAAGGAGGCCACCCGATGCAACGCAAGCACGTGATTCCGCTGGCAATTTTGACCCTATCCCTGTTGATCGCCTTGACGGTGCACCCCTCGCAGGCGAACGCGCCGGCGCCCGATGTCCCTGATCTCCCTGATCCCTACGAAAAGGTGCAATCCGCCTGGCGGCGCGCCGCCGAACTGGGCGTCTACGACTTCGCCACCGAGATCGTACAAACCACGCATCCCGCGCCGCTCGTCTCCAACACGGGCCGCGCCAGCGAGCAGATGCACATCTATATGGAAGGGCAGGCCAACGTCCGCGCGCGCGAACTGATGCTGATGTTATGGCAGGATGGCGCGCCATCCACCGGTGCGCCAACTAAGGATGGCGTCGAGATCCGCTTCGCGGGCGATCAGGCCTCCGGGCGTCAAATCGGCGGGGAGTGGCAGGAGATGGACGAAGGTTCGGGCGACTTTTCAGGCGCTTTCGCGCCGGGACAGGATCTGCTCGCCTACCTGGCCGGCGTCGAAAACGTGCGCCTCATCGGCGAGGAAACCCGCATAATACATGACGATTCACGTGTAGCGTTCACGCATTACACCTTCGACTTCGACGGCCCCGCCTTCGCCCGTCACCTGCGCGATCAGTTGGAAGATCAATTGCGCGCCTCCGGCGAGTTGCCGCTGAACATGACGCTGGACACGCCGCGCCAGTACGTGGAGACCACGGGCGCGGGCGAGATCTGGCTGGATGAGCGCGGCCTGCCCGCCCGCCTGCGCATCCACCTGATCTATCCCCCAAACGAGCAAGGCGAGCGTGTCCAATCCGAAGTTCAGACCGATCTCTTCAACTTCCCGGTGGAAGCAGCGTCCTCAGCGCCTCCAAGCGGCCAAATTTTAGGCAAAGCGCGCGCCATCGCCCGCGAGCAAGCGCCCTCCGCGCTGATTTTTGCACTTGGCCTGGGATTTTCGGCCTTGCTCGTGACCGGCTATCGCTCCCGGCAACTCTACGCCGCCGTCGTCCTCGCCGTGTTGGCCTCGATGATCGTCACGCCGCTGCTGCAAAGCCACCAGACCTACGCTTTCTCGCAGAAGATGGCCGCCGCCCGGGCGGATCAGGAGCGCAAAACCGAAGCAGAGACCGCCCGCCGCGAGGCCGAAGCCAACCTGACCGCCTCGACGTGGCATCCCCATCAAGACCCCATGGCAAATCGCCAACGAGGAGATAAAATCGCGCATGAACGTAGGTCGGAATGGTATTCCGACCCGGCGGATTACCAATCCGCCCTACGTCCCTCCTCATCTTCCACCGACGCGCTCGATACCGACGCCGACGGCCTGAGCGACGCGCAAGAAAGCTTCATCGGCACGGACGCCGCCCGCGCCGATACCGACGGCGACGGCCTCAGCGATGGCATCGAGGCGCTCACCTTGGGTACTGATCCGCTCAGCGCCGACAGCGACGGCGATCAAATCCTCGATAACGTCGAGGTGGCGGGCTTCGAGTACGCCGGCAAGCATTGGTATCTCGATCCCAATAATCCCGACACCAACGGCGACGGGCGGATGGACGCCCTCGAATGCCCGGAGCTGGTGGGCATCGGCGATGCGTCCGCGTTGCACGGCGCGATTTGCGACCCCGACGGCGACGGCGTCCCCAACCCCTTCGACTTCGACGATGACAACGACGGCGTGCCCGACGAGATCGACCTCTCGCCGGAGATGAGCCTCGACCGCGACGGCGTCCACACCGATGGTCGGCACGCGGCGCCCTTCAGCGCCGAGCAGCCTTTCGCTCTGCAGGTGGACGACCTGGGCGCGGATGGCGAGTGGCCCGTGCTGGTCGATCTGCAATATCGCCCCGCCGACCCCGAGCATCTGGCCTACGCCCTCAGCGTGCTCGATTGGCCCCAGGATGCCGAGGGGCAGGTGCAGCACGTCAAAAACACCACCTTCCCCGGCGAGCTGGGCGATGTGCGCCTGGTCCCCATGCTGGAGATCGAGATCACAGGCGACAGCATACCCTTCAAACTGACCGCGCCGGAGATTGTGGTGTCGATTCGTGGCGCGCTCTCCGCCACGCTGCACCTGACGCAACAAGGCGGGCAGAGCCAGGTCGAGTATACTTTCGACGACGCCCAGAGCTATGATGTCGTCTATCTCCCTGGTTCGTGCGGTAGTCGAACCCCACCGCTTGGCACTCACACCGGCGTCACCAACGGCGCGGTGGAGAACATCGCGCCGGCGCCGCTGACCGACCTCGCCGACGGCGAGCACGCGGTCATCGTCAGCGGCGGCGGCGAAAGCGTCTGCACCACCATCGGCAACATCGTCAACGGCCCCTATGAAAATCGGATGATCGATCCCGCGCCGCTCACACCCTACGGCATCTCCGTGCGCGAGGCCGACCAGAACGGGACGCTGCTGGCCTACGCGCCCGCCAATCTCGTCAAGGGCGCGAACGGCGGCGGCAAAGTCGCCTTCGCCAGTCGTCTGCTCTACTGGCCCGGCGCAGGCCGCGCCTGGGAGCAACCGCAGGACGTGCGCCTGGTGTGGGTCGTGGAGGCGCTGACCGATTGGTGCGACGCCGAGAACTACACCGGCTCCCGCGACGAGTTCGACGCCTGGTGCCAGTACCCCTCGAATCGCACCGCCGACCAGGTGCAGATCGTGCACACCTACGACGACGAATGGTACCTGACCGGCCTGAGCGTGCGCGAAGATCTGGGGCTGGACGTCGCCGTCGCCTACGAGGCCCCGGCCACCGACGCCGATCCTTCTCAGATCGATGCCCTGTGGCACGCGGCGCGCGGGCTGGCGGATGTCTTCGTCACCGGGCGCGATGCGGACGAGAACGGCGCGCGCGATATCGCCATCGCCGCTGCCCATGGCGACACGACCATTCAGGGCCGCTTCGACCGCTTCAGCAACGGCGGGACGAGCGCGGAAGACCGCTGGGGCATCGCCGCCGATGCGCTGCGCGTAGAGACCTTCCAATATCCACACCAGGATCACCTGATGCAGATCGCGATGCACGAGACGCCGCGCATTCTGGAGCAGTTCGCCGCCGATGCAACCCCTACACTGCTCTTCGCCCGCGAGGAGCACTATCGCATCGCCGGGCTGGAGTCCGCCGCCTGGGATGAGGAGTCCGGCCATCTCACCCTCGCCGCCGCCAGCGAGCGGGTGACGACCGCCGGCTTGCAGTGGGCGACCTATCGCCATACCGACGCCAGCGGCTGGACGGGCTATCCCATCGCCGAGTACTGGGATCACTTAGAGGTGACGCTCACGCAATACTTCCAGGAGCAATATCCTGAAGATGCGCCATCCGAGAATGGCGTGGAGGAGACGAACGTCGGGCGGATGGCCGTGGCGCGCGCCTTCTACGCCTCGCTCGTCCAGGGGATCGTGCGGAATGTGGAGGGCGAGCACGGCATATTGTGGACGCCAGATCCCGCCGGGCGGGATACCGACGCTTTTCTGACCTCGGCGCTGATGCAGGAGGGCGGCAATGGCCTGTTGGCTCTGGTGGTCTTTATGGGACATCTCATCTATGAGTCCATCGACCGCACCGCGATGCTCTCCAATCAGAGCCTGATGGAGATGTTTTCGAGCATACCGATCAACGACGGGATCGATATTTTGTTCGAGACGCTGGGCGCGGGGATCGCCAACTATGCCTTCACGCCGTGGACGACGTTGCTGGCAAATCTGGGGCGGGCCAAGACCGCCGCGATTGGCTCGGGGGTGATGGCCGGCGCGCTGCTCGTCGTTGGCGTGCTGGTCTACGCTTTTACCCAGGGCGGGAGCGTCGTCCAGGGCGTAACCATCTCGATGCTCGCCCTCTCGACCCTTTCGGCAATCTGGGGCATGCTCCAAACGGTCGCCGAAACGGTCAAGGCAGCCAAAGCCGCCGGCTCCATGGCTCAAGCCATCTCAAACGCAATGGCCAAGGGAATTCAAAGCAGCTTCAGCAAAGGCGGTCTGGTCAGCGTGGTCATCGGCGTGGTGATCGCTTGGGCGGTCTTTGCCCTCACGTTAGGCTTTTCGGATCTCTCACGCGCAGCGATTGGCTATGCGGTGAGCGCTTTGATCGCCAGCATCATCGTGACCGACATCATGTTCGCCATCAGCCTGATCCCCATCGTCGGCGCCATCATCGTGGCGGTGGTCAACGCTATCGATACGCTGGTCACTCTGTTGTGCAGCGTCTTTCTCTCCGAGGAACAGCAGCAGGGCGCGGCGGCCAAGTTCCTCTGCGGCGGCCTGACCGGGCTGGCGACGGCGCTCCTGGAGGCGGTCCTCTACAGCAATACCGTGATGGTCGATATGCAGCCGGAGGATTTCGACCGGCTCCAGTTCGGCAACTTCGAGGCGCACGAGTTGGTTCGCCCGGAGGATGGCTTCGTCGTCGGCAACCGGCTCCGGGTCGGCGTCATCCTCACGACCACGCTCCAATTGGCCGACCGGCCGGCCTCCATCGGCGCGGCCTACGTCGGGCAATGGGATCAGGAAACGCTCAAGACCTCCACCTTCCGCTACAAGTGGCAGAGCGCGGAATTTCCCTTCCACAACAGCCTTTCGCGCGGCGAGATGATGGACGAATGGCGCGCGATCAGTGAGCCTGACGGCGCGATTCAATACGCGGACACGCAGCACAGCGACGCCGGCATCGCCCTGCCCCGCGCCGGCCTCAACTACGCCACGTCGCTCTATCTCTCTGAGGCCTACGCCATCCCCGTCCAGGAATGTGTGGCCACCGTCTGTTACATCATCAGCGAAAAGGACACCTTCCATTACAATTTTGGCAATGCGCTCAAAGTAGATGTCTTCCCCGCTACCTTGGATGAGTTTTACGAACTTGAGGCGGAATCGTACGGCTACCGGCTGGCCTGGGATCCTCGCTTCCCGATCCTCTCCGACGCCGACGGCGACGGCCTGATGCGCCACGCTGATCCCAACGACACCCGCTGGGATACCGACGGCGACGGCCTCTCCGATCTCTTTGAGATGCAAATCGGCAGCGATCCCACGCTGGTGGACACCGACGGCGATGGCCTGACCGACTATGAGGAAGTGCAGCTAGGTACGTCGCCCTTCCGCGCGGATACCGACGGCGACGGCCTGAGCGACTACGAGGAGGTGACCGGCTGGGACATACTCTACGATCTCGCGCCCGATGGCAGCGGCCTCTATACCCAGGTCGCGTCCGATCCGCTGCGCGTGGACGCCGACGGGGACACCCTGACCGACTTCCAGGAGAAGACCTACGGCCTCAATCCCAACCACCCCTCCAATTCCACCGTGCTGAGCATGGAATCCACGGTGCAGGAAAATGGCGCAGCCTCCGACGGTTTCGTGCGCCCCGATGACACCCTCCACTATGAGGCCACGCTCAAGAACGAACTAAACAATCGCTACGCTCAGGGCCTGCTCAGCACCGAGTTCCCGCAGGCCGTGGAGACCGGCGACGCGCCGCCCGCCAGCTTCACCCTCTATCCCCAGGAAGCGCTGACGATGACCGGCGATGTGCGCGTCTCCCCGGTCGCGACCAGCGGCCCCTACAGCCTGACCCAGGTGGCGGGCGCGTCCATCTTAGATTGGCGCGCGATCTCCGGCGGCGCGCAGCTCTGGATACCCTTCGAGGATGAGGCCACGTCTGA
>JBKHCQ010000134.1:0-8742 GCA_046541755.1 Anaerolineales bacterium
CCTATGGTGCTATTATACGCACGAAATCCAAAAGGCGAAAACATCCCCCGGCTCTTTTTGATAGACGGGTTGTCAAAACTAGTAGTTATGGTATACTCTCGATTAGGTTGATCACGGACCGATGCGAATGCTACGGTCGGTCGGTTTTCGAGACAAAAAGGAGTTAAGAGAGTGTTAGACAAGGCAGAAAAGCAGGAAATCATCCAGGAGTACGCTCGCGAGTCCGGTGATACGGGATCGCCAGAGGTGCAAGTTGCTATCTTGACGACCCGCATTAAGCAGTTGACTGAGCATTTGAAGATACACAAGCATGATGAGACATCCCGGCTGGGTTTGTTGAAGATGGTCGGTAAGCGACGTCGGCAGCTTCGTTATCTTCAGAATAAAGACGTACACCGTTATCGTCAGTTGATCCAACGACTTGGACTCCGTAAGTAACAACGCAGTCGGTTTATTTTTAGTTTTAGGGATGTAATGATAAACGAGTAGATGCGGGATTTCCCCATCTACTCGTTTGCCTGTCACAGAGATTCGGCATGCGCGCTTCTAACAGGGCGCGACGTGCAAATCTAGATTCAATATCTATTCTTTAGCCGGTGGAGCTGGCCCGTAGCGAAGGTGAGGAATTGGTGTTTGGGGTGCAAGTTGATCGTGAGGCTTGCACAACAGATCCCAGTTTCTAACCTTCCTCCGGCCACGCGAGACCAAACAGGAGGTTAATTGTGTTTGATGAACATACATTTAGTACGAAGTTAGGTGATCAAGAAATCACCTTTTCCACGGGCAAAATCGCTCGATTGGCCGGCGGCGCCGTCATCGCGAAAAGCGGTGAGACGGTCTTGCTGGCGACGGCGACGATGTCCGACCCCCGGGAAGGCGTCGGTTTCTTCCCGTTGACCGTTAATTTCGAGGAGCGGCTCTACGCCGCCGGCCGGATCCCCGGCTCATTCTTCCGCCGCGAGGGGCGACCTTCCGAGAGGGCCATTTTGACCTGTCGGCTGATTGATCGGCCGCTGCGCCCGCTGTTCCCCAAGGATATGCGCAACGATGTCCAGATTATCATCACACCGCTTTCCCAAGGGGAAGAGGAATATTCCGATATCTTGGGCGTGGTCGCCGCGTCTGCCGCGCTGATGATCTCCGACATTCCTTTCGACGGCCCGGTAGCCGCGGTGCGGATTGGATACTTGGATGGCGAATTGGTTGTCAATCCGACCATCAGCCAGATGAAGGAGAGCACATTGGATCTGCGTGTGGCCGGCAGCGCGGACGCCATCATTATGGTGGAAGCTGGCGCCGACGAGGTCGAGGAAGCGTTGATGCTCGACGCCATTGAGTTGGCCCACGCATCGATCCAGGACGCTATCCAGATACAGAACGAGATGCGCGAGGCCATCGGTAAACCCAAGCGCGATGATTATCCTCGCTTTGGCACACCGGAAGCCTTGATCGAGAAGGTCGAAGCGATAGCCACGGATCGTTTGCGTGCTCTGCTGCGAGAGACGCAGCTCAAAGAGGATCGGGACGCGGCCTTCGCCAAAATCGAAGAGGAAGTCATGGCGGAAATGGCCGAGGAAGCTGAGGCCAACGAATGGACGGAGGACGACGTTCGCGATGCTTTCCAATCCGCATTCAAGAAGGTTGTGCGGGATCGCATTTTGGACGACAACGTCCGACCCGATGGCCGTGATCAGCGCACGATCCGTGATCTGGACGCCGAGGTGGGGTTGATGCCCCGTCCCCACGGCACCGGTCTCTTCACCCGGGGCGAGACCCAGGTGTTGAGCTTGGCCACGCTCGGTATGCCGGGCGAAGAGCAGATGATGGATGATCTCTTTCCAGAAGAAACAAAACGCTACATTCATCACTATAACTTCCCGCCGTACTCAACGGGCGAGACCTGGATTCTGCGTGGGCCGCGCCGCCGAGATATCGGACACGGCGCGCTGGCCGAGCGGGCGTTAGAGCCGGTCCTACCGCCGCAGGAAGAGTTCCCTTATACCATCCGCGTCGTCAGTGAGGTCATGGCTTCGAACGGCAGCACTTCGATGGCTTCCGTGTGCGGCAGCACGCTCTCGCTGATGGATGCGGGCGTGCCGATCAAAGCGCCTGTAGGCGGCATTGCAATGGGCCTGGTGAGCGATGGGGAGCGTTACCGTGTGTTGACCGACATCCAAGGGTTGGAAGATCACTTGGGCGATATGGACTTCAAGGTCACCGGGACGCGCGAGGGGATCACGGCCCTCCAGATGGATATTAAACTCAAGGGTGTGACCCGCGCCATCTTGACCGAAGCGTTGGAGCAGGCTAAAGAAGCCCGCTTGCAGATCTTAGACGTCATTGAGAAGACAATCCCCGAACCACGCGCCGAGCTATCGACCTACGCGCCGAAGATGCTCACGATTAAGATTGATCCCGAAATGATCGGCCTGATCATTGGACCTGGCGGCAAGAACATCCGCGCCACTCAGGATAAGTTCGACGTCCAAATCGATGTCGAGGAAGATGGCACTGTCTTCGTGGCCGCCGAGTCGGGCGCCGGGGCGCAAGAGGCCATCGAATACATCCGCTCCATCACCACGCCGCCGGAAGAGGGTGAAATCTACACCGGGCGCGTCGTGCGCATCACCGACTTCGGCGCCTTCGTGGAGATCCTGCCCGGCACCGATGGTCTCGTACACATCTCCCAGCTCTCCGATGAGCACGTGCGCAGCGTCGAGGATGTCGTCAACGTCGGCGATGAGGTATTGGTGATGGTCACCAACGTCGGGCGCGATAACAAGATCCGCCTCTCCCGCAAGGCCGTCATCAACGGCTGGACGTTAGAGCAGGCTCAGGAAGATGATCAGCCGAAGCGATCCTCGCGTGGGGGCCGTTCCCCGCGTCGGCGCTAGCCGGTGATCGAGATCACAAGGAGATAGGAGATAGATCGAGATGGAAGAACAATCGAAGATGAAGATATTGGCGGAATCCAAAAACTACGCTATATGGGTCTCGCAAGAGCCAGACCAAGAGGAAATCTATCACATCGAACTGGGCAACACCACCTATCATCTCTTTCCAGATGAATGGGAGGAGTTTGCGAGTATGATTTTGGAAGCCATTCGTTAATCGACGCCCTTAACGACGACGTCAAGTCAACTTCAACACAGCGCACGGGGTGAAATTCCCCGTGCGCTTTTATATCTAGGCTCTCCAGGAATTCGTCGGCTGCAATCGCCAAGCGCTATTAGCGCCCCTCCACCCGCAACCTAGTAATGACGCAAAAAAGGTCTGTGATCCCCACAAATGCGCAAATCTTCACCAATTTTGAGGCTGCTTAGGGGATTGTCCGGCAAAATCCAAAAGACCCTACATCTACCGAAACCAATCAGCGTTTTATGATATAATTATAATGAAAGTTCGATATGATGTAGATGTAACCCTTGGTAAGGCATTTACAGAAAAAACCTCCCAGTAGAGACGCAAGATTTTGCGTCTCTACAATAAACTCCGCGTAGTTCTGTATCAATTGGTTGATGAAGATGCTGAATTTACGTGAGGCGATGAGGTCAAAACGGTCGTTGAAGATCATATCCTGCGGATCACGCTGTTGGATCAGTTTCTGGCTTTGCGTGGTGTGCTAAAGGATGAGCAAGAATTCGATGCTGCACTGGCTTATCTATCACCATAGTAGAGCTTGCCCATTCTCACTGTTCACACCGGTTGGGTTAATGGCAAAATAGTGGATCATATTGTATGATAAAGGTAAATAGGGCCTAACCTGTTAAATTCTTGTCCAATGAGCAAGAATGGGTTGGATAGGACTCTTTATGGTCATGGCTCATCTATGTTAGGATATAACGTTATGGGATATTGGCACTTACATGTTGTTGGACCTATGAGGGTAAAATTATGGCGGTACCATTGAACAAGTTCACGCCGGAAGCACAAGAGGTCCTGCGGTTCGCGCAGATGGAAGCTTCACGCATGCGCCATGCTACGATTGGCCCCGAACATATACTATTGGGCATCCTCCTGGAGGGCGAAGGCATCGCGGGGCGCGTTCTGCGCGATATGGGTCTCCGTCCCGGCAAAGCGCAGCAGACCGTCGCCCGCCTTTCAAGCTCGCCCCCCTTGCGCGCCTCGGAGCCGGAACTGCGGCAGAGCACCAAGTACCTGATCCAAATCGCGTTGGAAGAATCTCAGCGGCGAGAAAGCGACGCGGTGGATACGCAACATCTCCTGCTCGCGTTGCTGCGCCAGCAGGAAGGCGTCATCCTCGCGGTGCTGACTCAAGCAGGGCTTTCGGTCAAGACGATTCGACGGCGGCTGGAGCGATTTATGCCGGTGCATTCCAGCGGGGAATCATCCTCGCGCAGCGCATCGCCGCGTAGGGTCAAGCAGGCCGGCACGCGCAAAAAAGAGACGCTATTGACTCAAGTGGCAATGGATTTGACGCAAATGGCTGAGGAAGGGCAGTTAGATCCCGTCATTGGGCGCTACAAAGAAATTGAGCGCGTGATTCAGATCCTCGCGCGGCGCACCAAGAACAATCCCGCCCTGATCGGCGAGCCGGGCGTCGGCAAGACGGCCATCGTCGAGGGGCTGGCGCAACGGATTATCTCCGGCGGCGTGCCCGGCCCGGTGCTGGGCAAGCGCCTGGTTCAATTGGACATCGGTTCCTTGGTCGCGGGCACGATGTATCGCGGCCAGTTCGAGGAGCGCTTGAAAAAGGTGCTCCAAGAGTTAAAGAATAGCAACACCATCGTCTTCATCGATGAGGTGCATATGCTGGTGGGCGCCGGCTCCGCCGGCTCATCTATGGATGCCGCCAACATCCTCAAACCGGCCCTGGCCCGAGGGGAACTCCAATGTATCGGGGCCACGACCTTGGACGAGTACCGCAAGCACATCGAATCGGACGCGGCGTTGGAGCGGAGGTTTCAACCCGTGCTGGTCGCCGAACCGGAGGTGGAACAGACCGTCAAGATTCTGCGCGGCATCAAGCACGCCTATGAGCAGCACCACAATCTCCGCATCAGCGATGCGGCTATTGATGCGGCGGCTCGCCTTTCCGCGCGCTACGTCACCGAGCGCAATCTGCCCGATAAAGCCATCGACGTGATGGATGAGGCGGCATCGCGCGTGCGGATGTATAAATCGCCCACATCGATCAAATTGCGCGAGGTCTTTGAGGAGTTGCAAGATGTGCGGCTCAAGCACGCGCAACTGCGGGCGGCGAATAAATTCCAGGAATTGATCCCGCTGAAGGCTGAAAGGCGCACACTTGAGAGCCGGATGGCCGAGTTGCGCAATACGCAGAATGAGCAAGACGAGGATTTGATCGTCACGGCTGAAGATGTGGCGGAAATTGTCGCGATGTGGACCGGCATCCCGATTGCCCAACTTGCCGAGGCGGAATCCGAGCGGCTCTTGGAGATGGAATCTGAGTTGAAGCGCGCCATCGTCGGCCAGGATAAGGCTATCCAGGCGATTGCTAAGGCCGTGCGGCGCGCGCGCGCCGGACTCAAAGATCCGCGCCGGCCCATCGGCTCCTTCATCTTCCTAGGCCCGACGGGCGTGGGCAAGACGGAATTATCGAAGGCGCTGGCGGAGTTCCTCTTCGGCAGCGGGGACGCGCTGATCCAACTGGATATGTCGGAGTTTATGGAGCGTCATAGTGTGGCGCGATTGGTCGGCGCGCCGCCCGGATACGTGGGCTACGATGACGCCGGTCAGCTCACAGAAGCCGTTCGGCGGCGCCCTTACTCCATTGTTGTCTTTGACGAAATCGAAAAGGCGCACCCCGATGCGTTCAATATGCTCCTCCAGATCATGGAGGAGGGCACGTTGACCGACGCGCGCGGGCGCAAGGTCGATTTCCGCAACACGCTCATCATCCTCACCTCCAATGTGGGGGCCGAGGACATCCTGCGGCAGGAGAAGATCGGGTTCTCCGGACATCAGATGGACGATGATGAACTGGATTATAAGGAGATGCAAGCGCAATTGATGAAACGCCTGCGCAAGCTCTTTCGACCTGAGTTCCTCAACCGCGTCGATGAGGTCGTAGTTTTCCGTTCTTTGAACCAAGAGGACATCCGCGCCATTGTCAACCTGGAATTTGCGAAGGTTCGGGTGCGGGTGCAGGAGAACGATCTCGATCTCACTCTGACCGATGCGGCGCGTGATTGGCTCGTCGAGTACGGATATAGCAAGGAGTACGGCGCGCGGCCACTCAAACGACTGATCCAGAAAGAGATCGAAACGCCGCTCTCCGATGCGCTGCTCAGTGGGGAGTTCCAGGCCGGCGATACGATCCGCATCGATGTCGCGGACGAGACGTTGATCTTCGAGCACGCGGAAGAGCCGGAGATGGCGATCGAACTGTAGAGCACAGAACTCAAATCCAACGGGGCCATATCGCAAGATATGGCCCCGTTTTGCATGATGACGTTCGTAATTGGGCGCGAAATGAAATGGAGCGCCGTCATCTCTCTTCAGACGCAGCCTCCGAGCGAGGATGGGCGTGGGTGTAGGTTTCCTTGGCGTGAGCCTGTGTGACGTGGGTATAAATCTGCGTCGTCGCTAAGTTCTCGTGGCCCAACAACTCCTGCACCACCCGGAGATCCGCGCCGCCCTCCAGCAGATGCGTGGCGAAGGAGTGACGCAACAGGTGCGGCGTCACCGTCTGATCTAAGCCGGCCGCCACGCCAGCTTGGCGCACAATCTCGCTGATGGAGCGCCCGGAGAGCCGGTTCCCGAATCGATTGAGGAAGACCGCGTCGCTGACGCGCTTGCCGATCTGCCGGGGACGCCCCTTTTCGACGTAGGTGCGCAGGACGGTCAGCGCCACGCGGCCCAGGAGCACGATCCGCTCCTTGTTCCCCTTGCCGATGACGCGAATCTCAGCGGCGGGCCAATCGATATCGCGCAGATCTATCCCGGCAAGCTCGCTCACCCGCATCCCAGAGGCGTAGAGCGTCTCCAAAATGGCGCGATCTCGTAGGCCCTGGGGCGAGGCCGGATGCGGAACGGACAATAACTGCTCGACTTCCGCCACGGTGAGGAAGCTCGGCAATCGAGAGGGCAGGCGCGGCGCGTGGATGCGACGGAACAGATTCTGCGACCATACGCCAGCGTGAACTAAGTAATCGCCGAACGCCCGCAACTCGAAGACCCGTCGCGCGATGCTGGCCCGCACATAACCGCCCGCCGATAGCTCCGCGAGATAGTTGCGCAGCAACTCGCGCGTCAGCCCGGACAGCGCGGTCACATCCTCCTCCACCTGACAATAATCCAAGAATTGCCCGATGTCCGTGCCGTAGTTCTTCACGGTATAGGGCGACGCGCCCTCGCGCTCCAAGGTCTCGAGATATCGCTGTAGCCAACGCCGCACAATCAACCTCCTTAATGCAACAAGCGGCTGCAAATGACTCGCAGCCGCTTGTGGTGTTCACCCCTGCTATTCCGAAGCCGCTTCCTCTTTTCCCTCATCCGCCGCGCGTCGCTGCTCCAGCATCTCGCGGACATAGAGGATATTCGCGATGTGCAGTTGATGGCTGGCAATGCCCAGCGGCACCCGTTCCAAGCCACATTCTTCCAGGGGGATCTTCCAGATCTGTCGCCGATCCATATTCTTTTCGAGCGCCTTTTCCGCCGTCTTGTAGACGCACGTTAGGTAATCGATGTAACGATCAATCACGATGTCGATCTCCCCGCTTAGGATAACCTCGCCGTGCCCTTGGATGATTGTCTCCGGTTCCAGCGCCTTGATGCGCTTCAGCGTCGCCATCTCTGTATCCCAATCCCCGTGCGCGATGATCGGGATAGCCATCACGGCGTCGCCGGAGATCAGCACCCGTTCTTCCTCGTAGAAGACGCCCGTGTTGTCAATCGTATGCCCCGGCAGATGGATGAGTCGGAATGTCTTCTCGCCGGCCCGAATTAAGAAATCCCCTTCACTGTAGGTGATAGTTGGAATCCGCAACTCGACCTCGTCAAACGCCGGATTGTTGCGCCGCGCTTCCTCCAACGATGCCTGGCCTATCTCCAGCAACTTCTGGCGGCACAGCTCGTGCGAGATCAGATCAAGCGTCTCCGGGAATGAATCCATGCCGTAGACGTGATCCATATGGTGATGGGTCAGGATCAACGAGTGAAAATCCAATCCTGTGCGCCCGACGAGGAAGCGTGCAATTTGCTGGGCTTCATTTGGAAAAGGTAAAGCATCCACCACGACGAGTCCTTCTTTGGTCAAGATAGCAGTAGAGTTTACCAGGGCATAGCGATCACTGGTGAATAAATAGATTTCTTCCGTTACCCGTTCCCAATACATTTAATCTCCCAATAATCCCCCAAAACCTCTGAGATAAAAAGAGCGCCTCACTTTAATTTGATCAATCCTCGATCCCTTAAGATGAAGCGACCCTTCAGTAAATTTTTATCAGCCTCTAGAGCATAACACAGGGAATGTATAAAGTCAAGATAACTTTACATAACTATCTGCCTGACAGTTTTATGCTTTATCTCAGCCGATTAAGCAAATGGAGCAGATCTATGATCAAGTAAACTCAAATACACAGAGAGACCCCCTTCCCCGTGACCCTTTATGCTTTTTTAGTGATGTTTTATATCTCAATTGAAATTTAATCTGCTATGACGGCTCTCCGCCCACCTGCCTCATCTGCTGGTTAGATTCAGCCTTGGAAAAAGTATCCGGCGGCTAGTTTGCATAAAATCGGGGTAGCCATCTGTTAC
>JBKHCQ010000135.1:0-8726 GCA_046541755.1 Anaerolineales bacterium
GCGAATCAGCGGATTAGGGCCTATCGTTTCCGGCGACGGCGGCGCTTCTCGCCGTGTTGGGCGCGATAGTGGCCGATGTAGCGCGTGCCGTAGGGATCGCGGGCGGTGAGGAAGTCAATCGCGCGCGCCTCTGCGATGAGCAGCGGGGTTTGGGGATCGACCAGCGCCGAATCCAAGCCCCAAGGTACGGCCGCGATGAGATAGGCCAGGTCGATCTTGGTCTGCTCCGGCATGCCGTGGCCCGCGTTGCCGATGCCCAACGTCGTGGCGACGCCCAACTCCTCGTGGCAGGCGCGCAGCGTCTCCAGCGTCACCTGCATCGATCCGGGTTCTGCCGCGGAGGCGAGGCAGATGGCGTCCATCACGATGTCCTCTGGGGGGATGCCGGCCTTTTCCGCCGCCGCGATGAGCGTGCGCGCCTCGGCGATCCGCCCGGAGACCTCCTTGGGCATGCCGTACTCGTCGCCGATGGGCATCCCGACGATGGCCGCGCCATACTTCGCCGCCAGCGGGAGGAGTTGTTCCATCATCTCGTGCTCCGCCGTGACGGAGTTGATAATGGCCTTGTACGGCTGCAACGCCGTGAGCGCGGCCTCCAGCGCCGCCGGATCACGGGAATCTAACGCGATGGGGCAGCCGATGGCCTCGTGGACCGCCAGCGCGACCTTGGGCAGTAGCGCCGCCTCGTCCAGGCCGGGATGGTTGACCAGAATGTCCACCATGTCGGTGCCGACCTCGGTGCCCATGCGGGCCAGGGCCAGCAATGTATCGATTTTGCCCTGCTGTAACTCCTCCAGAACCTCCGGCGTCTGATCCATCACGCGCAGTTGATCGTTGATCAGCACGACGGGCTGGTCGGGGCCGATGGTCAGGTCGCCCTTACGGGATGTGAGTGTGGTCATAGCTCTCCTATACCAAACAACAAAGCGGCAAATAACAAAGCAACAAATGAGCGAATGGGCGAATCAGCGGATGCAGGTAGTTATATCGATCTGCTTCATCTGCTAAATCTGCTGACCTATCTGCTGATCGAAGATCTCTTGGACGCGGGCGAGGGCTTGGGCTTCGGTATCCGAGGGGGAGAATTCCAGGCCGATGAAGCCATCGAACTCCAACTCGCGCAGTTTGGCGGTGATATTATGAAAATTGATCTCGCCGGTGCCCGGCTCCTGGCGCGTGGGCACATCGCCGACGTGGACGGTGGGATAGAGGCCGTCATAGGCTTCCAGGCTCCAGATCAAGTTCCCGGCGCTGCGCTGCTGGTGGTAGCAATCGAAGGCCAGGCGGAATTGGGGGTGATCGATGCGGCGCACCCAATCGGCGGCCAGCGCCAGATCATGCACGAGCACGCCGCCCTGGATGTGAAACTCGTTCAGGCCCTCCACCCATACCTCGACGTCGGTCTGCTCCACCAGGCGCATGATCGCCTCGGTCTGGTGCAGCAGATTGGCGTATTGCTCCGCCGGGGTGTAATTGGCTGATAGGCGCCTGGTCCATTCTCCCCGCTCACTGACGGTCACTTGATTGGAAAAGATAAACAGACGATCAACGCCGTAGCGCTCGGCCATTTCTAAGCTCTCGGCCCACGATCGCAACGTCAGCTCATTGTCGCCGGGATCGGCCAACGACCCCATCTCCTCATCGAAGGTGGAGTTGAGCCCCGCGCCCCGCGCCGCGCATTCCGCGGCCAGTTCCGCCATCGGCGCCGCGCGCCAGCACCACACATCCAACCGGCGGATGCCCAACGCGACGAATTTCTCCACGCGCTCGATCAGGGGGACGTCCGTAAACCAAAAATCCAGATAGCCGGTGTATTCCATGCGTTGTCCTTTTTCGTTGAAAGTTGCAAGTTACAAGTTGAAAGTTGCAAGTTGCAAGTTGGTTACTGTCTTGAAGTATTCGCCATCCTGGGAGAACGTTACCTACCGCCTTATTTTTGACAGGATTAACAAGATTTTCAGGATTTTTAACAGCTAAAGGGAGTGTTAGCCTCAGCTAGAGCCGAGTCGATATGATGTTCCCATCCTGTTAATCCTGTAAATCCTGTCACATTAAACGTGGCGAATACTTTGTGACACTAGCCAAGTTGTCTAAAGTCGGAAGTCAAAGATCTAAAGCTTGGTATCTGCTTCATCTGCTGAGTTAGATGGGGCCGCCGAATTTGCCGATGTCCCAGGCGATGTAGGCCACCACCGCCGCCAAGAAGAGGAATCCGAATAGCCCGAAGATCACGTAATCGCCGACGCCTAACTTAGATTCGTGCAGGTAGGTGCGGTCGGGATCGCCGGTGAAGGCCTTGGATTGCAAGACTACTTCGAGCATCTGCGATTTGACCATCGCGCCCAGGATGAGCGGGACGGCCACTTTGGCATAGACCCGAATGCGCTTGATCGGCCCCATCTTCTCGAAGGCCAGGCCGCGCAGCCGCTGCGCCTCGATGATGGCTTGGATTTCCCCAAGGAGTAGCGGGAAGAAGCGCAGCGTCGAGGAGAAGATAAAGGCGATTTTGTAAGGGATGCGCGCCTTGACCAGCCCCACGATCATGCTGTTGACGTCGGTGGTAAAGACGCCCAGGGGAATGACCAAGGTCATCGTCAAGGTTTTGAAGACGACGTTGAGCGCGTACTGCATCCCCTCCCATGACATCCCCGCGCCGCCGATGAGGGGCCAATCCGCCGGAAAGCGGAAAAGCATGAGGAATTGGTGCTCTTGCAGGCCCGTGCGCGAGGTGATCAGCGGCCCGGCGAAGAAGCCTTGGGTCAGAATTAGCAGGATGTAGAACGGCGTCATAATCAGGATTAAGGTGCGGAGGTAGCTGAATTTGACCCCTACGGCCAAGCACGAGATCGCCACGGCCAGGGCCAACAGGCCGCCCAGCAACGGACTCTCCCAGACGAAGGCGATGAGAGTGATGACCAACATCAAGAAGAGCTTGGGACGAAAATCCAATCGTGTGAAGAAAGAGTCACGATCTACGGTCTGAAATCCAATCGTACTCATAATTCACCTCCTGCCGGCGTCACGGGATGGCCGGTAGCGCACGCCGCGACTTCCTTTGGCGTGAGCAAGGGAGGCGCTGTCGGAATACCATTCCGCCCCACATCACCGCAGAGGGTCTGCGCCAGTAAAACCGCCTGGGGCGGCGAAAGGTAGGTCGCGCGCAATAAATCGACAGCGTGATAGGCCTCGCGGATGGGCGCATCCAGCAGGATCGTCCCTTTGCCCATCACTATCACGCGCTCGGCATACTCTGGCATCAGATAGAGGTGATGGGTGATCACGATGACCGTCTTGCCGCGCGCGTGTAGTTGCCGGCTGATCTCTAAGATATACTTGGCGCCGCGATAATCCTGACCCGTCGTCGGCTCATCGAAGATGATGATCTCCGGCTTCATCGCCAAGATGGCCGCGATGACCACGCGCGCGCGGTCGCCCCTGGGCAGCGAGAGCGGATGGCGGTCGCGCTCGGCCAACAGCCCCATCGCATCTAAGCTCTCGGTCACCCGCGCCTCGACTTCCTCCTCAGCGTGGCCCAGGTTCTTCAGCGCGAAGGCCACCTCGTCCCCGACCGTCGCGTTGAAGATCTGATTATCCGGGTTCTGCGCCACATAACCGATCCGTCGTGCCAGCCCGCTGACGGACAACTTGCGGGTGTCGGCGCTGCTCACCCGCACCACGCCGCCCGTCGGCTCCAACAGCTTGAGGAAGTGTTTGACCAGCGTGCTCTTCCCCGCGCCGTTCTGGCCGATGATCAGCACGTACTCACCCTCGCGGATGTCCAACGAGACGCCCTGAAGCGCGTGGGTGCCATCGTCGTAGGTGTGATGGAGATCCTCCACGGTCAACAGGGGCGGCCCTTGGGGATCAGGGGGCGGCGGGAGTTGTTCGATCAACGTCGGCCTGATGGTGCACGCGGTCTGCATCTCCTGCAACAGCTCCTTGCCGCGCGATAAGCGCACGGGCATTTCTGGCGCCTCAGCGCCGAACTGTCGCATCTGATAGAAGGTCTCGGAGACTTGCGGCGGACGCAGATGATGATCGTGCAGATACTCGATCTGGCTGTAGATCTCGTCCGGCGTGCCCGAGGCCACCAGCTCCCCGTGCGAGAGCATGATCACGCGGTCCGCGTATTCCGCCATCTCCTCGGCGGAATGGCTTGCCATCAGGATGGTGATGCCCAACTCGCGGTTCAACTCGCGCACCGTGGCGAAGACCTCCTCCGCGCCGACGGGATCGAGCTGCGAGGTTGGCTCATCCAGGATCAGCACATCGGGCTGGAGCGCCAGGGCCGCCGCGATGGCCAAGCGCTGCTTCTGGCCGCCGGATAGTTCGTGGGGGTGCTTTTCGCGCGCGCCCTCCAGTCGCACTGCCTCCAGCACGCCGGGGATGCGACGCAGGATCTCCTCGCGGGGGACTTTGAGGTTCTCCAAAGCGAAGGCGATCTCGTTCTCCACCGAGGTGGCCGTCAACTGTGTCTCCGGGTCCTCGAAGACCGCGCCCACATGCTGGGCCAGCGTGCTGATGGGATGTTCCAGTGTATCCAGCCCGGCAAGCGTCACATGTCCAAAGAAGCGCCCGCCGTAGAATTGTGGCACAATGCCGTTGAACGTTAGGCAGAGCGTCGTCTTGCCCGCGCCCGTCGGCCCGATCAATCCCAAAAACTCGCCTTTGTAAATTTCCATGGAGATGTTTTTGAGTACCAGGTCCTCAGAGCGCGGGTACATATATGAGACTTGATTCAAAACGGCAATTTTTTCATTCATCGTGATGACTCCAGATGATTCCCAATGACGCCAAGTTTTTGAGGTGAGGCTGGTTGCCGGACACTGGTAAATTGGGGCCAGCAACCAGCTCAATACGCCGTATGCGTAAGTCGGAATGCCATTCCGACCTACTTCAATAGAAGTCAGGATTAGTAGATGGCTTCCTTGGGCTTGACGATGCCGATGGCCCGCAGGCCGGCGATCACGCCGGCGCCGATGACGGTGCCGATCAGACAGCGGAAGAGGTTCTCCATCGGGATGATGGGGATTAACATAACCCACACATCCTCCGGCCAGTTGAACATAAAGTAGGTGATGGTGGTTTGGATCAGGTGCGACATACCGAAGGTGAACCAGGTCCCCAAAAAGATGCCCGCGACTACCAAGCCGATGTTCTCGCTGCCGATCCACTTGGCGGCCAGTTTGCGGGTGGGCAGCGCGTACAACAAGAGCGCCGACCAATCGAGGAATGATCCCGCGAAGGCGGGCCACAGGCCGACGCCGTTCTGTACCACGGCGCGTCCCGCGAAGAGCAGCATACAGATGACGCCGAGCACGGTGATGGGAATCCACCAGTTCTTGCGCTTCTCGTTGTCGCCCATTGTCCCGGCGATGAAGCTCGCGGACACGGCCCCAATCACGGTGACGACGGGCACGCCGGCGGTGTGCGGCGCGACGAAGACGCCGATCAGCGCGCCGATGCCGCTGGCGACGGCGCCCGCCAGCGGCCCCAAAATCCAACCGACCAGCGAAAAGACGCCCTGGCTCATCGGGAAGCTCCCGCCAGAGGCCAACACCACGGAGAAAGGAATGAAGGATAGGGCTGTGATCACAGCGGCCAAGACAACAATGTAGGCGACCGGCGCGCCATCAATCGATGCGCCCCCCAAAAACTCTACTTGTCGCTCTTCACCAGATGGAAACTCAGACATTTGTCCCTCCTAAGAATTTTGAATTTATAATTGTGCATTAAAAGTATAGAGCTAATCGCTTCCCCTCATCTTGTCTGGCTATCTTGTCTAATCACCTCCTGATTGAATGTTTCCTCTCACTACACTTCTATTGTACCTATAGCTAGCACATTAACAACCCGCCGTCGATCTCGATGGCCTGGCCGTTGATGTACCGTGCTTCTTCAGAGGCTAAGAACGCCACTAAGGCCGCCGTCTCTTCCACCGTGCCCAGGCGGCGCATCGGATTCTTCTCCGCAAGCTGATGGAGATAGGTCCCCGGCACCCAGCCGTTCTCCTCGCAGATGCGCGCATCGACGGCGCGCATCATCTCGGTATCGGCGTGGCCCAGGCAGACGGCGTTGCAGTTGACGTTGTGCGGCCCCAGCTCCTGCGCCACCGAGCGCATCAGCCCCAGCTCACCGCTCTTGGAGGCGGAGTAGGCCGCCGTCGCCGGCCACGAGGTCTTTCCGCCCATCGACGACATAATCACGATGCTGCCGCCCGCCTGCTGCATCAGCGTGGGCGCGACCGCCTGGCAGGAGAGCATCACGCCGGTGAGGTTCACCGCCAGCACCAGGCGCCAATCCTCCAGGCTGACCTCCGGCAGCGGCGCGCCGCGATAGACGCCCGCGTTGGCCACCAACACATCGACGCGGCCCCACGCCGCCAGAACGGCTTCGATGGCGCCTTGCACGCTGTCGCGGTCGGTCACGTCGCACTGGACTGCCAGCCCGCTATCAAGAAGGGTCTCGGCGGTGGTCATCGCCGCCGTCTCGTCGAGATCCAACACGGCCACGCGCCCCCCCTCGGCGGCGAATCGCTCCGCGCACGCCTGGCCGATGCCGCGCGCGCCGCCGGTGATGATGATGACTTTGTCTTGGAAACGTTGCATGCTTCCTCCTCTGCTTTCTATGCTTTGCCCCAGAACGATTTCACGGCCCGCGCGATGTCGCTCGTATCGGGCAGGACGTAATTCTCCAGCGCGGGATTGTAGGGCAGCGGCACGTTCTTCGCGCCCACGCGGAGGATGGGGCCGTCTAAGTACTCGATGGCCTCCTCGGCTAACATCGCCGCGATCTCCGCACCGGGGCCGCTGCGCAGATGCGCCTCGTGGGCCACGACGACGCGACTGGTCTTCGCGACGGAGTCGATGAGCGTCTGCTTATCCAGCGGCACCAGCGTGCGCGGATCGACGACCTCGACGCTGATGTCGTCCGCGGCGAGTTGTTCCGCCGCGGCCAGCGCGTGCTTCACCATGATGCCGACGGCGATGATGGTCGCATCGCGGCCCTCGCGCGCGACGCGCGCCTCGCCAAAGGGGATGGCGAAGTCCGGGTCGTCGGGCGCCTCGCCCTTGTCCGCGTAGAGCATCTTCGGCTCGAAGAAGAGCACCGGATCGGCGCCGCGAATGGCCGTGCGCAACAACCCCTTGGCATCCGCCGGGGTGGCCGGCGTGACGATCTTGATGCCGGGCACGTTCATAAACCACGATTCGGGGCTTTGGGAGTGTTGCGCGGCCGAGGAGCCGGGCGCGCCCGTCGTCACGCGGATGGTCAACGGCACATCGGCCTTGCCGCCGCTCATAAAGCGCGCCTTCGCCACCTGATTGACGATTTGGTCGCCCGCGCACATCAAAAAATCGCCGAACATAATCTCGACGATGGGGCGCATTCCCACCATCGCCGCGCCCAGCCCCGCGCCGACGAGCGCGATCTCGCTGATGGGCGTATCGCGCACGCGCTCCGGGCCGAACTCGTCCAACATATCGTGGGAGACGCCCCACACGCCGCCGAAGACGCCCACATCCTCGCCCATCAAAAAGACGTGGGGATCGCGGCGCATCTCTTCGACTATCGCCTCGCGTATCGCTTCGGAAAATGATAGTTCTTTCATGTTCACACTCACACTCGCACTCGCACTCACATTCACGTTCTTGTCACTCATATTCATTCCCTGTCATTCCCTCTAAAAGACCAAGCCATCGTGCGTTTCAGCGTAGACGCCGGCCAAGGCCTCCTCCGGCTCTGGCTCCGGCGCCGATTCGGCAAAGGCCACCGCCTCATCCAATTCTGTCTGGACATCGGCCTCGATCTCGTCCAAGGCCTCGGCATCGAAGAGGCCCGCATCTAACAAGCGCTGCCGGAAGTTGGGGATGGGATCGCGCTCGCGCCACGCTGCCATCTCCCCCGGCTGGCGATAGATCTGCGGATCGCCCTCGTAGTGGCCTCGGAAGCGATAGGTCTTGGCCTCGATCATCGTCGGCCCCGCGCCCGCGCGGGCGCGCTCTGCCGCCGCGTTGGTCGCTTCGTAGACGGCCAGCACGTCGTTGCCATCGACGATCTCGCCGGGGAAGCCGTAGCTCGCGGCGCGCTTGGCCAGGTCGGCGATGGGCGCCTGCTGATCCTGCGGTGTTCCTTCCCCATAGAGATTGTTCTCGCAGAGGAAGATCACGGGCAGCGACCAGAGGCCGGCCAGGTTCAGCGCCTCGTGGAACGCGCCCTCGTTCGTCGCGCCATCGCCGAAGAAAGCGAGCGCCACGCGCTGCTCGGCGCGCATCTGGAAGGCCAACCCGGCCCCCACAGCGATGGGAATCCCGCCGCCGACGATGCCGTTGGCCCCCAAGATGCCCAACTCGAAGTCGGCGAGGTGCAGCGATCCGCCGCGTCCCAGGCAATAGCCCGTCGAGCGCGCCGCCAGTTCCGCCATCATATATTTGGGATCGCCGCCCTTGCCCAACAATTGGCCGTGCCCGCGATGGGTGCTGGTGATCACGTCCTCCTGCTTGAGCGCCGCCGTCGCGCCCACGGCTGAGGCCTCCTGTCCGACACAGGAGTGAATAAAGCCGGGGATCAGCCCATTGCGCCGCTCTTCGATGGCGCGCAGTTCAAACTCGCGCACCAGCACCATCTTGCGGAACAACTCCGCCAAAAAGTCCTTGGGATATGCTGCAAGTTTCTTATCGCTCATATATGTCTCCTGAAAATGGGTTACGAGTTGAAAGTTGCAAGTT
>JBKHCQ010000136.1:0-8718 GCA_046541755.1 Anaerolineales bacterium
TACAGTTTGCTTTGTTGTCTGTTAATGGCCCTTTATGCCCGTATCGAGTATAATCGAGGAACTTGTAGGGCGGGCGATCCACGCACTTGGCCCGCTTCTCGACGACGCGCGCCGACGGCAACTGCACCGCCAGCGCCTCCAAGAAGGCCGTGGCATCGGCCCGGCGGAACTCGACATTCTTGCCGTACCAGGCCCCTTTCACGCGCTCAAAATCGCGCGGCCAGATGGCGTAAGCGCGGCGCATGTGCTCGGCCATATTGCGCGAGGCACGCAGGTAGAGGCGGCGCGGGGTCGGGTTGAGCAGATCAAAGCCCACAAAGAGCGGCGGGCGGATGGCGCAGAAGGCCGTCGCCAGCTCCAGTTTACGGCTGAGATTTTCCATCAGCGCGTCGTGATCCCAGATATCCAACACCAGCGACTCAGGATCGCTGAAGCAGCCGTAAAGCTTGACCACGACCACCTCGCGCTCGCCCTCCTGAGCGTAAGCTACCTGCCCATCGCGCACCACGCGATTGACGGTGTAGCCGGCGTCGCGCAAAGTCCGCTCCAGCAGTTCATCGTACCACGCAGTAACGATAGCGCGAAATCCCACCCAGGCGATAGCGCGATGCATCGGGCCGAAGGCCACCTGTGTCCCATCGTTGTGTCGCCGGATGAAAGTAATCAAACCCTGGCGGTCGTTGTGAAATCGGCTCAGGTAATCGGTAGCGGTCTGGGACCAGGATTTACCGCGCGGCAAGTCGTAGCTTTCGGCCAGGGCCACCGCCAACTTCAGGCGGCTCAACGGCGCGTTCGAGTATCCCAGCGGCAGATCGGCGCCCAAGAAGAGCACGCGGTCGCCTTTCTTGACATCGCTCAGCAGTCGGTCGGGGATCAGGCCAGTTGTGGTCACATCAGCACCTCCATCTCCATCTATGACAAACAAAACCTCTCCTCGATTATAGGATATTTTACGCAAGCGGCAAAAGCTTGAGCGCAGGGATAGAACAATTTGAGCAAGATGATAGAATGAAGGCAGAAACACGCCCATCCGCTGATTAGTTGCCAGATGGCGCGTTTAGCGTAAACTTAGGCAGACTGGTTGCTGGAAACTGAGCCGTAACTTTTTATAATGTAGGGTGTTGTAGGATAGAGGAGGATTTATCTTGACATCTTCAGAATGGCTACAAGAGCAGGTGAGGTTGTACTTCACATCCGGGAGATATAATTGCACGATGACGACGCTCAAGGTGCTGACGGATGCCTTCGGGACGCCGCTCCATCCCCAAGTGCTGGATGCGGCGCGGATGGTGCCCGGCGCGGGTGGCACGGGCGGTCTCTGCGGCCTGGTGACGGGCGCGCTGATGTTCGTGGGGCTGTGGAGCGCGCAGCACCACATCCCACGAGATCGGCTCCGGCCGCTCACGCGGGGGATGATAGCGGAGATCCGCGAGCGGTTCGGTAGCGTGCAGTGCGAGGTGCTGGAGGGCGATTGCTCGCAGTTGGCGGTCGAGATGTTGAGCTGGATGATCCCCTATCTGCGCCAAGCCTTGGATTATCACAGGCCGGCGTGATGTTATCGGCGAAGGAAGCGGGACGAATGGAGGTAGAGGTCAAATACCCTCGGCGGCGGGTGATCCGCTCGCTATTGCGGCGCGTGGCCGATCTGGCCTTCTGGGTGCTGACCGAGTTCGATGTGGCGGGGCGGGAGAATTTCCCCGCCGATGAGCCGCTCCTGGTCGTCGCCAACCACTTCAGCTTCATCGACCCCGTGGCGATGATCCGCGTGACGCCGCGCCCCATCGAGTTCGTGGGCGGCTTCCGGCTGCCGAACGCGCCACCCATCGTCACCTGGCTGCCCAAATTGTGGGGCTACTACCCCGTCTATCGCGGCACCGGCTCGCGCTACGCCCTCCGCGCCGCCGAAACGACGTTAGCACAGGGCGGCGTGGTGGGCATCTTCCCGGAGGGCGGAAGTTGGGCGCAGGTGCTCCGTCCGCCGCGCCCCGGCGCGGCCTTTATGGCGGCGCGATCCGGCGCGCGCCTGCTGCCCATCGGATTCCACGGGCTGCCGCAAGTCTTCCCCAAATTTCGAAACGGCCAGCGCGCGCGCGTGACGGTGCGCATCGGGAAGCCGTTCGGCCCATTCAAGACGCGGGGACGCGGGCGGGCGCGCCGCCGTCAGTTGGAGGAAATCGGCGAGCAAATTATGCGGCACATCGCCGAACTGATCCCGGCGGAGCAGCGGGGCGTCTATTCCGAGGATCCCGCCCTGCGAGAGGCGGCCCAAGCGGTGGCCGCCTATCCCTGGGCCGATGTGACGGAGAAGGAGTTCAAACGCGGATGACCAAGCTACCGAACGGGATCATCATCAGACAAGCGAAGCAGATGGATATGCCACAAATTTTGGAACTATGGAAGGAACTGATGGATTTCCACTCCGCGCGAGACAGTCATTTCGTCCGCGCCGAGGACGGGCACGAGCAATATGGGGAGTTTATCTCGGAGTGCATCGATGATCGTCAGGCGTGCGTGTGGGTAGCCGAGCAGAAACGCGCGGGCAAACTGGTCGCCCACTGTCTGGCCATGATCGCGGAGTACCCGCCCGTCTTCGTCCATCGCCGCTACGGGATGATCTACGATCTGGCCGTGACGGCATCCTGCCGGAGACGCGGCATCGGACAGGCGTTGGTCGATAAGGTGATCGCGTGGTTCGCCAAGCGCGACATCCACCGGATTGAGGTACAATTCACCACGACCAACGAGGTCTCCAACGCATTCTGGGTGGAGAAGACGGGATTTCAACCCTTTCTAATCCGAGCACACAAAACTATTCAAGAAACAGATGCAAAGAAGTAAAAGGAGTCATAGATGAGTATATTAAATACCTCAGAAAATGCCCCCAACATCCCAAAGGTGGATAAAGCCACCCGGCGTAACCGTTGGGCCTGGTATTTATATGATTTTGGCAACTCTGCGTATGCGGCGGTCGTCTTGTTAGCCGTCTACTCGGCGTACTTCAAGGGCCAGGTGGTTGGCGGCGCGGAGGGATCGCGGTTGTGGGGGCGCTCCGTGGGGATCGCGATGTTGGTCGTGGCCGTGATCTCGCCCATCTTGGGCACCATCGCCGACTTCTCCGGCGCGAAGAAGCGCTTCCTCTTCGCCTTCACCGTGCTGGCCTGCCTCGCCACCGGCCTGCTCTTCTTCGTCCAGGAGGGCGATATTTTCATCGGGATGCTTTTCTTCATCCTAGCCGAGATCGGCTATCGCGGCGCGCAGGTCTTCTACAACGCGCTGCTGCCGGATATCGCCGGCCCGGATGAGATTGGGCGGGTGTCCGGCACCGGTTGGGCGCTGGGATCGGCGGGCGGCGTCCTTTGTCTGTTGATCATCCTGCCGCTGATTATGATCTTCGAGGGCGCGCTGATGGTGCGCATCGCCTTTTTGATCACGGCGGGCTACTTCGCCTGTGCAACGATGCCCTTATTCTTTTTGCTGGAGGAGCGAAGCGAGCCGCGCGCGCTGCCGCCGGGTGAGAATTATCTTACCATCGGCTTCCAGCGTCTCTTATCCACCATCGGCGCAGCCCACAACTTCCGTGAATCCGTCAAATTTGTCTTTTCCTTTCTCATCTACAACAACGGCGTCATTATGGCGCTCAACTTCGCCTCGATCATCGGCGCGGTGCTGTTCGGGATGGATCAGCAGGCGCTCATCCTCTTCGTGATCCTCGTGCAGGTGACGAATGTGGCCGGCGCGTATATCTTCGGCCTGTTGGCGGATCGGTTCGGCAGCAAGCAAGCGCTGACCCTCTCGATTATGTCGATGGTCGTAGCCATCATTATGATGTTCTTCGCGCAGACCCAGGGCTTCTTCTTCTTCATCGGCGCGGTGGCCGGCTTTGCGATGGCGGGTATGCAATCCGTCAGCCGCACCATGGTAGGGATGCTCAGTCCCGATGGCCAGAGCGCGGAGTTTTACGGCTTCTTCTCGGTTGCGGAGCGGATGTCCTCTTTCATTGGGCCGGCGGCCTACGGCTGGGTCGCCGCCGAGGTAGCTTTGATGTATGAGGCGCAAGGGATCACGACGATTGTAGCCGAGCAATTTGGACAGCGGGCGGCCATCCTCACCATTGGATTCTTCTTGGTGGTCGGGTTAGGTCTGCTGTTAGCGGTCAACGAGCAAGCCGCGCGGCGCGCCCACGAAGTTCCCGCCGAGGGGGAGCTGCTTCAGGCGGGGTCATGAAAAAACCAATCCAGAGGCGCAAAGATGCAAAGTCGCTAAGAAAAATTAACATTATCTTCGTTTCTGTTACATGACTCTACTGAAAGAACTCTAAAAATCCGATTTTTTAGAAATTTACTACTAGATGTAGGTTTTTCGCGCGTGAATTTCATATATGTAGTAGGTTGCGTGCGTAAAAATCGGATTTTTGACCTTTTTCAGGGGAATCTTACATAATTTTAAACATAACCTTCAAAGCCTTTGCGCCATTGCGTCTTTGCGTTAAACATCAGTTTTGACCACCGGTCCTGAATCGCGCAACTAGAACTCGAATCGCATGTAGGGTGGATTGCGAACCCGCCACGGACGCGGAATACCATTCCGCGCTACATCCGCTGTTCCAGTTATGCGGTTTACAAGCGTTGGTCAAAGGTCACGTAAAAATAAGGCTTTTTTCAGGAGAATCTCACATTGATCATAATCCAACGGCCCGGCACAGGGTGTCGGGCCACTTTTTATATTCAGCAAATGAAGCAAAATGAGGCAAAATGAAGCAAATGGTCAAAGAATATGAAGATTCGGAGTGTTTACGGAACGTTAAACGGCTGTTGACGGCGTGTTAATTTGATCTTAACATTTCTACGGTACCCTGGTAGAGGTAGAAACTTGGTTGGATAACCCCTACCAGGGAGGTAAAATGACCACGGTAGATAGACCTATACCCTTGTTGCGTCCGCGTCCGCACCGGACGACAGATTTATGGCAGGGACTGGCGTTCAACCGTCTAACGACGGTCTTTGAGCGCGCAACGGAAGTCCCATTCGACGATGCCTCGCGCATCGTCTTTTTTAGTGACAGCCACCGCGGCGACGGCAGCCGGGTGGATGCGTTCACACCCAATGAGCCGCTCTTCTTGCACGCGCTGCACCGCTATTTTCGTGAAGGGTTCACGTATATCGAGGTCGGGGATGGCGACGAGCTGTGGCAAAACGGCTCGTTCTCTGCCATTCGGCGGGCGCACAGGGAGGTGTTCGATCTCCTCCACCAGTTCGAGACCCAGGGACGCTTACATCTCATCCTGGGCAACCACGATCTGCACAGCGGACGGAGTCGTCGCGTGGAGAAAGACGGCCTCGTCGCAATTGAGGGCCTGATCCTGCGCCACGTCAACACAGCGCAACGCATTTTCGTCACGCACGGCCATCAAGCCGATGCGAAGAGTGATTATTTCCACTGGATCAGTCGCTGGGCCGTCCACCACGTCTGGCGGCGTGTGCAATGGCTGGGCCTCTTCCGCAACCCGCGCATCGGTCGCGGCAAGAGCAAGGAAAGCATCGAGCAGCGCATCATAGCATGGGTGCAGGATCAGCGGCAAGCCATCATCTGCGGGCACACCCATCGGCCGATCGCGGCGCCATTCGATTCGACGCCCTACTTCAACACCGGCTGTTGCATCGTCCCCCATCTCCTAACGGGATTGGAGATTCAGAACGGCGAGATCACCTTGGTCAAATGGAGGATGGCGCCGGATGGGTCGCCCCAATCAGCCCGGCGGACGCTGCTGACCCAGCCGCAGCCGCTGCGCCGCTTTCGCTTTTGAGGGACGAAGAATTCGAGACGCGGCCCTAGCGACACATCAATTTTCCTCTGTATCGTGGATGTTCCGATGCAACCGCTGAAGTAATGCGTGAAACTGCGCCACCTCCTCATCGGTGAAGTCCGCGAACGCTTGGCGGGCGAAGTCCCGCCACACCTCCACCACCGCAATTCTGACCTCCCGCCCGGCCTCGGTCAGATAGACGCGGGAGATCCGCTCATCCGCTGAATCATCGCAGCGCTCCACAAAGCCCGCCTTTTCCATCCGCTGCACCATCTTGGTAATCGTCGAGGGGCTGCGGTTGAGCCGCCCGGCCAACTCCGATTGCGTCATCCCCTCATGCTCCCACAGAGCATTCAACACAGGCGGCTGGCCGTGATACAAGCCCAGCGCATCCAACAGCCGCTGCACCCGCTGATATTTGCATCCGCACACCCTGCCGATTAAGTGTAGAACATCGCCGCGCTCTAGTCCCTCGGTCATAGCGTCCCCCTTCATCTGAGAAATAAGAAGCAAGCAACAAGCATCAAGCATCAAGCATCAAGCATCAAGCATCAAGACAACCTCTCGCCTCTTTCGTCAGCCCACCATTCGTCGATTAATATTTTACCATAAAATAATTCGCTGGCGAACTTTTCGTTAGCGAAGTTATATAGTATAATCTGGCTACTGAACACATTTCCGGAGACTAATGTCGATCAGCAGATATAGCACAGATGTATCCACAGATCCAGCAGAGGGGGACATAAAGTTCACAAAGAAGGCACGGAGAAAGGCATTTCGCCGCGAATCTCTGTGAAAAGCCCTGTGAGGCTCTCGTGAGACTCTGTGGAAATGGGCTTCTGACCCCATATCCGCTCCATTTGCTTCATCTGCTGATCATTACGATTTGAATGGAGGATCAACTATCAATGGAATCACTTAAATTTGTGCTCAAATACACGAAGCGACATACCAAGGTGCTGATTTTCACGGTGATAAGCATGTTGCTGCTCGTCGGTGTGCAGCTCTTTGCCCCGTGGATTATCAAAACGATGGTCGGGACGCTGACGGAATCGGGTGTTGGCCCGGAAGCAATGACGCGCATCTCGCACCTGGCGATCTTAGCGTTCGGCGTCTACCTGGCGCGCGCCGTGCTGCAATTTCTGCGCAGCTACCTCGCCCACGTCGCGGGCTGGGGCGTCGTGGCAGAGGCCCAGCACGATGTCTACGCCCATCTCCAACGCCTCTCCCTGAGCTTCTACGAGGACAAGAAGACGGGCGAGTTGATGTCATGCGCCGTCAACGATACGCGCCTCTTCGAGCAACTGATCGCCCACGCCGTCCCCGATGTCATCGTCAACATCCTGACGCTGATCGGCGTCAGCGTGGTGCTCATCAACTTGAATTGGCAATTGATGCTCCTGAGCCTGATCCCCGTGCCCCTGATTGTGATAGCGATGCAGGGCATCTCCAAATACGTGCGCCCCGCCTTCCGTGCCCGCCAGGATGAGTTGGGGGAGCTGAACGCCACGCTGAGCGATAACTTCTCCGGCATCCGCGAGATCAAGGCCTTCACCCGCGAGGATATCGAGGTGGATCACGTCGGAGAGCGCATCAATCGCTACCGGGATTCGCTGCTCTACGCCCTGCGGATGATGGCGCTCTTCCGCCCCTTTGTGGAGTTCGTCTCATCGCTGGGCACCATCGGCCTGATCTACCTGGGCGGGCGGCTGGTCCTCAATCAGACGCTGTCACTTGAGAATCTGGTCGCCTTCTTCCTCTACTTGGATCTCTTCTACCAACCCGTGCGCGCCCTCAGCGGCGCCTGGGAGGGGATTCAGGAGGCATTGGCCGGCGCGGATCGGGTCGAGGAACTGTTGAACGAGACCCCGGATGTGAAAGAGCGCCCCGACGCCATCGCGTTGCAGGGCCGCGCCGAGGGCGCGATCACCTTGCGCGATGTGGCGTTCAAGTACGAGCAGGGCGAACCTGTCCTGGAGAACATCAACCTGGAAATCGCGCCGGGCGAGACCGTCGCGCTGGTCGGCCCGACGGGCGTCGGTAAGACGACGCTGGCGAATCTCATCCCCCGCTTCTACGATGTGACAGCGGGCACGATCACGTTGGACGGGCGCGACATCCGCAATCTGATGTTGAAGAGCCTGCGCCAGCAGATCAGCATCGTGCGTCAGGAGGTCTTTCTCTTCCACGGGACGGTGCGGGAGAACATCCTCTTCGGCAACCCGGACGCCACCCAAGCGGAGATCGTCGCAGCGGCCAAGATCGCCAACGCACACGAGTTTATCTTAGATTTACCCGACGGCTACGACACGCTGATCGGCGAGCGCGGCATCAAGCTCTCCGGCGGGCAGCGACAGCGCCTCGCCATCGCGCGCGCCATCCTCAAGGACGCGCCCATCCTGATCTTGGATGAGGCCACCTCCGCCGTCGATGCGGAGACCGAGGCGCTGATCCAACAGGCGTTGGAGCGTCTGATGGCGGGCCGGACAACCATCGTCATCGCGCACCGACTCTCTACCATTCGCAACGCCGATCTGATCTGCGTCTTAAAAGGCAGCGAGATCGTCGAGATGGGCGCGCACGAGGAGTTGATGACCCACGACGGCCTCTACCGCCGCCTGAACGAGGTGCAGATCGAGGACGAGCCGAAGTGGCGCATGATGCGCGAACAGCAAGAGCACCTCATGGCCGGCGTCGGTCTACAGGAGCAGAACTGAAGCTTCATCCGGCGCGATGTTGTGACGAAACCACCCGCCGCCCCACCCCGCCGCCTTTCCATCGGAGGGAAAGGCGGCGGGGTGCTTTGTGGTAGACAGAGCGGAGTGGATGACGGGGCTTTTGGGCCTCGGAGAGAGCGACGGCTGATCGCCGGCAAGCATCCCGCCGCGCCCCATGCCGAGCCGAGGATTGAAATC
>JBKHCQ010000137.1:0-8695 GCA_046541755.1 Anaerolineales bacterium
CGGGCGGTGAATTATAAACACTCTCCTATTACCGGATTATTTTCTTAATCTTCATAATCGCAGTCTGAAAACCGAAGTCGGCTAAACGCCGACTCAACGCCGGGGGACGCTGTCCAGTCCAGTCGGCTTCAGCCGACTTACGCTATCAGCCCGCAATTCATTCGCGGGCATTCGCGGGCGTAGGCTGATGAGATTTCACCAACAATCCCATCGTTCAATTTTCCCCGCCCGCCGATGGGGGATCATCCAAATCCGGGCGCATCGTCTCGGCGGCGAGGCGGGCCGCGACGGGGCGGAAGGTGCGGCGATGGATCGCGCAGACGCCCAGGGCGTGCAGCGCGCTGCGATGTTGGCGCGTGCCGTAGCCCTTGTGCTGCGCGAAGCCGTAACCGGGGAATTGGGTCTCGGCGGCGGCGGCCATCCAGGCGTCGCGGCTGACCTTGGCGACGATGCCGGCGGCGGCGACGGAGAGCGAGCGAGCGTCGGCATAGGGGAAGGCGCGCTGCGGCAGGGCGACGGTGGGCAGGTCGAGCGCGTCAATGACCAAGGCGTCGGGCGCGAGGGTCAGCGCAGCTAAGGCGCGGCGCATCGCCAGGCGCGTGGCGGGAACGATGCCCAGCGCGTCGATCTCCTCCGGCTCGGCGCGCCCCACCCCCACGGCGCGCGCCGCCGCCTCGATGGCGGGTAGCAGCGCTTCGCGGCGGGAGGCGGAGATGGTTTTGGAATCGCGCACCTCGGCCAAAGGCGCCAGCGCCGCCTCGTCGTGTGGCAGGATGACGGCGGCGGCGGTGACCGGGCCGGCCCACGCACCGCGCCCGGCCTCATCCAAGCCGGCGATGTGGGTCAGGCCCCGCGCCCAGAAGTCGGCTTCGGCCTCTGTGGTGGGGATGCACGAGCGGGCATCAAATGGCATAATGGCTCCTCAAAAATAGTCGGTTAGTCGGTTGGTCGGTTGGTCGGTTAGTCGGAAAAGGGTGAAAACTCCTTGACCGATTTTGTCAGCCTTTTCTCTGTCAAGTATAATAAAGGCAGGAGATTTGTCCATCAAACTCGGACTGATCGGATGGGTCGGATGGGAATGAGAGTATGACAACAGGACAGAGTGAACAGGATATGGTCCAGAAAGCGGACATCAATCCCCACGATAAGATTATGCCTCAGCCAGGCCCAACCTTGCCCCGAGCAGAACTGACCACGTGGTTCGCCCAGCATGCCAAGATTGGATTCGCCATCCTCTTCGGCTCCTTTGCCCGCGAGCCTGGGACGGTGACGCCCCACAGCGACGTGGACATCGCCATCTACACGGAAGAAGAATTGGTACTGCTGGAGCGCGGCGCATGGATCACCGATATCGAGATGATTTGCGAACGCCCAGTCGATCTGGTCTGGCTGAATCCCCTGCCGTCGCAAGATCCCGCCCTGGCATTCGAGATTATGTCACATGGACAAACATTCTTCTGCCGGGAAAACGCACCGTACATCGCGTTCAAAACCTTCGTGATACTCCGCTACCTGGATACCGCCTACCTTCGGGAGCAAGTTGCAGCCGCCTTTGAGCATCGATACATCACAAGCCGCTGACATCAGGAGAATGCTATGTTAGAAAAGCTACAACGCTTAGAGAACAATGTCGCCCAATTACGACGTTTCCAGGCCAAATACACGATGCAAAATGTGAGGGCCGACACCCATCTGGCCTGGGCCTTGCGCTACGGGCTTTTCGAGGCGATTCAGATCATCATCGATGTAAGTTGTCACCTCGTCACACGAGAAGGTCTTGGCACGCCTCGCAACTATGCAGAATGTATCCAATCTACTGGACGATGTAGATGATCTGGACGCCTTCATCAATAGCGTCGCACCACTTTTTTGACGATGTAGCTATCTGACTAAAGACTATAGAACTACCCCAAAGGAGAAGATCAATGACAAACCCAAACCAATTCGAGACAGATGTGTTGCCCACGTCCGAGGGTGATCTGGAGATCACGTTCCTCGGTCACGGGAGCTTGATGATGACCTTCAATGAGCAGATCATCTACATCGACCCGTTCAGCCGGGTGGCGGACTACTCGAAGTTGCCGGCGGCCGATCTCATCCTGATCACCCACGAGCACCGCGATCACCTCGACCCGGAGGCTATCGCGGCGGTGCGCGCGGGTGAGACCGAGATCGTCCTGACCGAGAACTGCGCCCAGCAGTTCGACGGCGGCATCGTGATGCGCAACGGCGACAAGCGAACGGTGGCCGGCGTCCACATCGAGGCGGTGCCAGCTTACAACCTGATCCACAAACGCGAGAACGGGGAGCCATTCCATCCCCAGGGCGCTGGCAACGGCTACATCCTGACCTTTGGGGATCAGCGGGTCTACATCGCGGGCGATACGGAACCTATCCCGGAGATGAAGGCGCTCGAAAGCATCGATTGCGCGTTCCTGCCGATGAATCTGCCGTACACGATGTCGCCCGAGATGGCGGCCGAGGCCGCGAAGATGTTCCGGCCGGCCATTTTGTACCCCTATCACTACGGCTCGAACGACCCCACGCAGCTTGAGGCGCTCTTGCGCAACGAGGAGGACATCCAGGTGCGCATCCGGGATCTGGCGTAAGGTCTCGCCCTGTAAAATGTATTGCGTATTTCACGAGGAACAGATATTCAATTAGGAGAGAAACCAAAATGAAAACCTACACCTTTCACGTGAGTATCCCCGGCACAGGCCGGGTCTGGCGCAAAATCGAGATGAAAGCCGACCAGACGTTACAGGAACTCCATTGGGCGATCCAACGCGCCTACGAATGGGCCGGCGATCACCTCTATTCGTTCTTTATGAGCGGCAAAGCATGGGACCAGAGCACGGAGTATTGTCTCCCAGAAGGCGTCTATCCCGGGGATGATTTGTTCGATGATGATGAAGAATATGATGATGAATATGAAGACGAAGACGAAGACGAACCAGAGCCGGAACTCACACCCGAGGAACGAGAAGCATCGCTTCGGAAGCTGTTTGGCGATAGTATGACGCTGGAAGAGATGGAAGCGGAGATAGAAGCATTTAGGTCAGACATAATCGCGGCGCAGCCAGGCGACGTGCGGGACACGACGCTGGAATCTCTGGATCTGGACGAGGGGCAAGAATTTATGTACCTCTTCGACTATGGCGACGAATGGCGCTTCAATGTCCGGGTGCACGCCATCAACCCCGATGCGCCGGAGGGCGAATATCCGCGCGTCGTGGAATCGGTCGGCGAGGCGCCAGCACAGTATCCCGATTGGGATGCGATGTAAGCTCGTAAAACGTATTGCGTAGCGAGTCGCATTTTACGCACTAAGTTTTTACTTTTTCCGCCCTCTGTATATGCTCATTAACTATCCACCCGACACTTCTTAGCTCACGGATTAACGCGGATATTTTTTTAATTTTTATATTGCAGGAAGATCTATTCCGGGAATATAAGAATTAAAACTCAGCCTTAAACTCGTCCAAATGGACGTGAGCGGTAAGATACATCTGCCGATGGTTTATGGACTTTAAAAAATTAATTCGGTAATAATTTTGCCTTCTTCACGCGGGGATGGAAGTCCCCGCGCTAAAAGAACAAAGCCTTGCAGGCTCGTAGATTCAGCCTCCGAAGGAGGCTTTGCCCTTTTAGCCCGGATGTTTACGTCCGGGCGGTGAATTATAAACACTCTCCTATTACCGGATTATTTTCTTAATCTTCATCAACCATCGGCGCGGCGAAAACTTGACAAATTCCCCCGCTTCCTTATCATAGGGAAAGTAACGCACATCATCCAAAACCGAGAAAGGACTCGCACCGCATCTATGACGCGCCAAGCAACCAATCGCCAAGCCTACTACTATTATTATCCCCATCTGCTGATCTCAGCGGACGGTTGGCTTCGCGCTGCGCCTGAAAGGTCTGCCTCGTAGTAAAATCGTAGACCGAGTCTGAATTGCAAGGCCGTGGAGAAAATCGCTCCACGGCCTTTTTTCATGGAAGAAACACCATGTGAAGCAAGCAATAGGAGGAAAAATGGAGGAAAAATGGAGGAAAAATGGAAGAAAAATGAAGGAAAAATGGGAGCGAAAAGGAGAAATAAACAAATGAAAACGCACTGTCGTGGCATTCGCGGCGCCGTCAGCGTGGAGGCCAACACCCCCGCCGCCATCGACGCCGCCGTTCGTCAGCTTCTGACCCGGATCGTGGCCGCCAACGAGATCGAGAGTGACGACATCGCCAGCATCATCTTCACCGCCACCCTCGACCTGGATGCGGCCTATCCGGCCCGCACCGCCCGCTCGCTGGGCTGGACGCACGTCCCGCTGCTCTGCATGCAGGAGATGGCCGTCACCGGAAGCCTGCCCCGCTGCGTCCGCGTCCTCGTGCACTGGAACACCGAGCGCCCCCCGGAGACGATTCGTCACATTTATTTGGGCGAAGCTCGGCGCCTGAGACCCGATTTGGTCGAAGAGGGACATCTATAAGGATTCACACATCTCTTTGGTCTGATAAATCTACTTAATCCGCTAAATCTGCTGATTATTCAAGGAGAAGATACAATGATCGTCGTGATGAAACCCAACGCTACTGAGGAAGAGATTACCAACGTCGCCGCGCACATTCGAGCCGAGGGCTGTCAAACCCATCTCTCTGCGGGAAAGGAGCACACCATTATCGGCGTGATCGGCAATGGGCGGCCCATCAACCGCGACCGGTTGGAGCGCATGCCCGGCGTCGACCGCACCGTGCTCATCCAGCGGCCCTTCAAGCTGGCCGGACGCGCCTTCCATCCCCAGGATACCGTCTTCCCCATCGACGGCGTCGACATCGGCGGGGAACGCCTGATTGTCATGGCCGGGCCGTGCGCCGTGGAGAGCCGGGAGCAGCTTCTGACGACGGCGCGGGCCGTCAAAAGCGCGGGCGCCCACGTCTTGCGCGGCGGCGCCTACAAGCCCCGCACCTCGCCCTACAGCTTCCAGGGGCTGGGCGAGGAGGGATTGCAGATCCTGGCCCTCGCCCGGCAGGAAACCGGCTTGCCCGTCGTCACCGAGGTGATGGCGCCGGAATTCGTCCCGCTGGTCGCCCAATACGCCGATATTTTGCAGATCGGAGCGCGCAATATGCAGAACTACGCCCTGCTCCACGCCGTGGGCGAGGCGCGCCATCCCGTGATGCTCAAGCGCGGCATGATGGCCACCGTCGAGGAGTTGCTGATGGCCGCCGAGTACATCCTGAGCCACGGCAACGAGCGCGTCATCCTCTGCGAGCGCGGCATCCGCACCTTCGAGACCTACACCCGCAACACCATCGACATCAACGCCGTGCCGCTGCTCCGGCAGCTCTCCCATCTGCCCGTTATCGTCGATCCCAGCCATGGCACCGGCAAATGGGAACTGGTCGCGCCCATCGCGCGGGCGGCCGTCGCCGCCGGAGCCAATGGTCTGATGATCGAGGTGCATCCCAACCCCGCCGCAGCGCTCTCCGACGGCGCGCAATCGCTGAAGCCGGAGCGGTTCGCGAGCTTGATGGAGAGCATCGCCGCCATCGCCGCCGCCGTGGGGCGGACGCTGTGATCCCCCTGGCTGAGACCCACGTCACCATCGTCGGCCTGGGGCTGATGGGCGGCTCGTTGGCGGGCGCGCTGCGCGGCCAATGTGCCGGCGTCGCCGGCGTGGATATCGACGCCGCGACCGTCGCGACGGCGGAACGACGCGGCTTCGTCGATCACGCCACCACCGACCTGGCTGCGGGCGTCCGCGAGGCCGATCTCATCATCCTGGCGACGCCGGTCCGCACTATCCTGCACCTCTTGGGCGAGATCGGCCCGCTGCTCAAGCCGGGCGCCATCCTGATGGATCTGGGCAGCACCAAGACCCAGATCACCGCGAAGATGACCGCGCTGCCGGAGCACGTCACGCCGCTGGGCGGCCATCCGATGTGCGGCAAGGAGCACGCGGGCATCGCCGCCGCCGATCCGGCGCTCTATCGCGGCGCGACCTTTATCCTCACGCCGTTGGCGCGCACTACCGACCCGGCCCTGGATCTGGCGCGCGCCTTAGTCAGCGCCGTGGACGCGCGCCCCCTGCTGCTGACGCCGGATCGGCAGGACGCGCTCACCGCCGCCGTCAGCCATCTGCCCTACCTGCTGGCCTGTAGCTTGGTCGCCGCCGCCGACACCGTCACCGCATCCGATCCGGCGGCCTGGGAGATCGCCGCCGGAGGCTTTCGCGACACCTCGCGCGTCGCCGGCAGTGACGTCACCATGATGTTGGACATCCTGCTGACCAACCGCGAGCACGTCCTGGCGGCGCTGACCACGGCCAGCGATCAACTTCAGCGCTTCGCCGCTCTCATCGCCAAAGAGACTGAGGGGGATGAACCGGCATTGCGCGCTCGCTTAGAAGGCATCCAAACACGACGAAAGGAGATCATCTCATGACCCATTACACAGTTCGTCCGGCGTCCACTCTGCACGGACGGGCGCGCGTGCCGGGCGACAAATCGCTCTCGCACCGGGCCGTCCTGCTGGGCGCGCTCGCTGCTGGGGATAGCCGCGTCCATGGTTTTCTGCCCGCTGGCGATGGTCGAGCGACCATCGCCAGCATGCGCGCGCTGGGCGTCGAGATCACGGAGCACAACGCCGCCACGCTCACGATCCACGGGCGCGGCCTTCGGGGCCTGTACGCGCCCACAGCGCCGCTTAACTGCGTCCGCTCCGGCACCACGATGCGCCTGCTGACGGGCATCTTAGCCGGGCAGCGCTTCGACAGCGTGCTGACGGGCGAACCCCAACTCCGGCGCCGGCCCATGCGGCGGATCACCTCCCCGCTGCGCGCGATGGGCGCCCAGGTCGCCGACACCGCCGGCCACGCGCCGCTCACCGTCCACGGTACCCAGTTGCACGGCGCGGAGCATCACCTGGCCGTCGCCAGCGCCCAGGTCAAGAGCGCGCTGCTCCTGGCCGGCCTCACCGCCGAGGGCGCCACCACCGTGCATCAGCCCGGCCCCGCCCGCGACCACACCGAGCGCCTCTTGCAGGCGATGGGCGCCGACCTGACCATCGCGGGCCTCAGCGTGACGGTGCGCCCTTCGCCCTTGCAGCCGCTCACGTTCAACATCCCCGGCGATCTCTCCTCGGCGGCCTTTTTCATCGTCGCGGCGACCTTGCTCCCCGGCTCCGAGATCACGCTGTTAGATGTGGGCCTCAATCCCACGCGCACCGGCCTGATCGATGTGCTGGGCGTGATGGGCGCCGACCTGACGATCTCCCCGCTGCGGGAGGAGGCCGGCGAGCCGGTGGGCGACCTCACGGTGCGCAGCGCCCCGCTGCACGCCGCCGACATCGCGGGCGAGACCGTCGTGCGCATGATCGATGAGTTCCCGGTGCTGGCCGTGGCCGCGACGCAGGCCCACGGCGCCACCGTCGTCCGCGATGCAGCCGAGCTGCGCGTCAAAGAGACGGATCGCATCGGGCGGATGGTGACCGCGCTCCAAACGCTGGGCGCGCGCATCCACGGACGCCCCGACGGTTTCGTCGTCGAAGGCCCGACCCCGCTCCACGGTGGCGTCGTCAACAGCGGCGGCGATCACCGGCTGGCGATGGCGCTGACCATCGCCGGGCTGGCGGCGGATGCCCCCGTCGTCGTGCATGACACCGCGTGCACGACGGATTCGTTCCCCGGCTTCGTCGAGCTGCTGACGCAGTTGGGCGGGGAGATTGAGGTAGGGGAATGCAAATGAACCCCCAACCTATCGACGGCGCCACCCGACTCGTCGGCCTCATCGGCTGGCCGGTGGCGCATAGCCGGTCGCCCGCGATGCACAACGCGGCCTTCGCGGCGCTGGGCCTCAATTGGCGCTACGTCCCGCTGCCGGCGCCGCCGGGACAGATCGGCGACGCGATGCGCGGCCTGGTCGCGCTGGGATTCCGAGGCGCGAATGTCACGGCGCCACACAAAGAGAGCGTGCTCGCTCACGTGGACGCGCTTTCTCCCGCCGCGCAGATGGTCGGCGCCGTCAACACCTTAGTCATCGACCGTCCTGGCGTGAGTCGGAATGACATTCCGACCTGCGTCACAGGCCACAACACCGACGTGCCCGGCTTCCTGGCAGCGTTGGAGGATGCCCACGTCGATCCTGTGGGGCAACGCGCCGTGGTCGTCGGGGCCGGGGGCGCGGCCCGCGCTGTGGTCGCCGCGTTGCTCACGGCGGAAGCGCAGACGGTCACCGTGCTCAATCGCACCCCAGACCGCGCCGATCGACTCATCGCGGATCTGGGCGCGCGCGCTCGGAGCACGACACTGAACGCCGCGCCGCTCACCCGCGAGACGTTAGTTGAGGCGACGCGGGCCGGCGATCTGCTGATCAACGCGACGACCGTCGGCATGACGCCCCACGACGACGCCAGCATCTGGCCCGACGACGCGCCGCTGCCCGCCTCGCTCGTCGTCGCCGACCTGGTCTACGCGCCCCGTCAGACGCGCTTGCTCCGCCAGGCGCGCGCGGCAGGCGCTCAGGCCGTCGGCGGGCTGGGGATGTTGGTGCATCAGGGCGCTCTGGCATTTGACCTCTGGACCGATCATCGATACGATTTCGATTTGAAGGAAATCACCGCCGCCATGTTCCACGCCCTACACGTAACGCCTTGAATAACAGGCTGCCTGTAAGCGAAGCCCACGCAATACGAAATACG
>JBKHCQ010000138.1:0-8654 GCA_046541755.1 Anaerolineales bacterium
GTGATGATCGCGTCGACGCCCCAGGCGGCCAATTGCTGCGCCTGCGCGGGATCATCGACCGTCCACACGATCACGTGCAGGCCGCGCCGCCGCGCCCGCCGCATCATCCGCTCGCTGACTAAGCCCACGTGGGGATGCAGCGCCTCGTGCGGGGTGATGGGCGCCAGCAGCAGCGAGGTGAGGTTCAGCGGCCCATAGAGCAACCCGCACGGGATCTCCGGTCCCCATCGGCGCGCGGTGTGCAGCGCGTAGGGCTTGAATGAGGAGAGCCACACGCGCTCTTGCATCCCCAGCCGCCGGATCACATCGATGACCTGGGCCTCCAGGCTGACGGTTTCCAACGTTGGGTATTTCAATTCAATATTGATCAGCAGCTTGTCGCCCACCTCGGCCAGTGTCTCCTCTAAGGTAGGGATGCGCTCGCCGGCGAAGGCCGCGCCCGCGCGCGATCCGGCGTCCAATTCACGCAAGTGCGCCAGCGAGAGTCTGCGCACCTCGCCGCTGCCGTCCGTCGTGCGATCCACGGTGGCATCGTGAATCACCACCGGGACGCCGTCGGCGGAAAGCTGCACGTCCAACTCGACGCCGTCCGCGCCGATCTCGATCGCCCGTTGGAAGGCGGCCAACGTGTTCTCCGGCGCCAGGTGACTCGCTCCACGATGGGCGAAAATCAGCGGGCGTCCGCGCTGCCATCTTGATAGAAAGGTTACCATTTATGCCTCCTACAGATCCACAAAGTACGAGATCGCCGCCCGGTCGATCAATTCCTGGCTCATCGTGGGCGGCACGCTAAGGTAGCGCGCGATATCCAAGATCTGATCCAATAGGTCGCGCGGATGACAGGCGCGAGGCGGGCGCTTCGCCTTGATGTAGTGCTCGCGGATCAGATAGGCCAACGCTTGTTCATTGAAGGGGATCTTCTTAGCGTCGGACATTCGCCGGAAAATCTCCGCGTATTCGTCCCACGAAGGATCTTTCACCTCGATCTTATGGCGGATGCGGCGCAGAAATGCCTCATCCACCAGCTCCTGTGGCTCCAAGTTGGTGGAGAAGACGATCAGAATCTCAAAGGGGATCTCGAATTTGCGCCCCGTGTGGAGCGTTAAGAAGTCGATGCGTTTCTCCAGCGGGACGATCCAGCGGTTGAGCAGCACCTCTGGCGTGACCTGTTGGCGTCCAAAGTCGTCGATGAGGAAGATGCCGCCATTGGCCTTCATCTGGAAAGGCGCTTCGTAGAACTTGTTGTTGGGATTGTACACCAGGTCGAGGCCCTCCAAGGTCAATTCGCCGCCGACGATGATAAACGGGCGCCGGATTTTCAGCCAGCGAGCATCCACGCCGCGCTGCGGCTTCTCTGCTATCAACTGATGATTGACATCATCGAAGACCTTGATGATCTGGCCCTCCACTTCCACCGCATAGGGAATGTAGATGTCGCCCTCCATCAGCATCGAACCGATGGCCTCCGCGATGGAGGTCTTGCCGTTGCCGGGATAGCCAAAGAGGAAGATTGAGCGTCCGGAGTTCGTCGCCGGCCCGACTTGCTCGAAGGTTTCCTCGCTGAAGACCAGGTGAGCGAGCGCCCTGCGCACCTGGCGCTGATGGATGGTGACTTCTTTCAGGCCCTGCACGCGCACGGATTCGTTGTAATTGGCCAGCGGCACCGGCGCGGGGCCAAAATATTGCGAGCGCGCTAGCGCTTCCCGCGCCATATCGCGCCCTTGGCTGGTGAGCACATACTCGTACAGCGCCTCCGAAAGGCCTCCGCGCCCGCTCGCGCCGCGCACCTCGCACAACTTCTCGCGTTTGAGGAATTCCAGTATCTCATCGACCACGCCGGGGAACGGCAGCGCCATCCGACGGGCGAGATCGCGTCCCGATAAATAGCTCTCAAAGTAGAGAAGTTTTAAGGCTAAATCGGTCAGTAACCCGATGTTGATGCCGGTGTCTTCCACACGCCGAGGCACCGGGGGCGTAAACGTCTCGCTCACAATCACGGAATTATTTTTTGCCATTTTATCGACCTCCGAGGATTTTTATATTCGACTAGGAATGGCTACTTTTTCATTATATGTCAATCGGGGCGATTTCGCGAATCGCCCCGATGCTTGGCTAGGTTTATTGTGGTTTGATATGGGAATGGTTCATCCGAGCAGAGCAAGGTGCAACGCACCCTAGTGAGAGGCCGAAAAGTGCGTTGCACCTCTTCTTCGTAGTAAGCCTCGGAGCGGCGTTTTTTGGGCTTCACAACGGCGCTCCATTTCATCGCGTAGCGGCTGCCTGACTACGAACGAATGATGGTTAACTAATTTCGGGTTAGGGATTGGCCGGCAGCACGTTCAGGCTGCCGCCTGCGGATCGCCCCCAGACCTCCGGGAGGTACATCTCCGATGCTGTGGCCGGCAGCAGCTTATAATCGCCGGGGATCGCGGCGCGGAGCGCGTAGGTGATCTGATAGGTTCCCGGCGAAAGCGCCCGCCCGAAGAAGACGGCCCGCTCATCGCGCAGTTCACGGTGATCGAAGGGATTTTGCCACCAACGGCTACTGGCGACCTGTTCCGCGCCCGGCTCCCGGGGCGGCCCTGTCTGGGCCTCCGTCTCTAAGGTCACATCGACCGGCTCCATCCCCCCGGGGTAAGGATCTTCCACCAGCAAGAAGTAACGCTGCTCCGGCAGCACCAGGGTCAGGCGGACTTCTATCGTATCCCCGACGCGAATCTCTTCTTCTAGCGGCTCACACGGGCGAGGTTGATGGAGGGCTTCTGTCGCCGTGGTGGCCGATGGAGGCTTGCAATACTCGCGTTGAATGACGATGCCCCGATCCTCCGCCGTGACGCGCTCCGCCGGGCGAACGAGGTTGAGATGCGCGGTGTAGTAGAGCCGGCCCGGCCCCTCATCCCGTGAAATCTCCAGCACGTTGGTCTGATCTATCGACAAGCCCGCGCCGTCATTGATGCCGGCTTGGAGCTGGCGCGATGCGAGCAGCGTATCGGCGGTCATCTCACCGCTGGCCAGCGGGCGGCCATTCAAGGCCACGCCCCACGGATATGATGCTGCCAACTCGTCGGTCGCCACGAGGTAGTCTGTCAGAGCCAGCACGGCCCACGCCGTCTCGTAGGTCGTCTCCCACCGATCTCCGCGCCGGGCGATCATCAGCCAGCGCGCGATTTGGGGCAGCAGCGGATCATCGGGCGTCAGGCGTCCCAGCGCCAACAGCGCGACCGAGGTGGCTTGCGTGTTGGTCTGCCACTCGTCGGCGTCCGCTTCCTCCCAATGCGCGCCCGTGGCCGTGACGAAGGCCGCGCCTCGTAGCTCTTCCAGAAGCGTCGTCACGCGCGAGTCGGAGGGGTCGACGATGCCCATCGCCAGGGCCAGGTATGCCCGGCCCGCGCTGCCCAACTGCTCGCGCCCGACGTATAAATTGGCGCCCGCGTCTCGCGGCCAACTCCGCTCCGCCTCGGTGAGCGCGTAAAGCGCCAGGGCGTAGTGCGGTCGCACCTCGGTGTTCTGCAATCCCTGGGCCAGCGTCTCTTCGATGTAGCTCAACGCGCGATCCAGCGCCTCCTCCCGAATCGTAAATCCGGCGCGCTGGGCTTCCACCAGGGTTAGCGCCGTGTAGGAGGTGAGGTGCAGGTTGCTCCAGTCCCGCTGCCAGCCCCATCCGCCATCCGCGTTCTGGCGCGAATAGAGTCGATCCAGCGCGTCGATGATCAGCCCTTCCATTGCTTCCATTGCTTCACTTGCTTCCATTGCCGCGATCATCTCTGAATCTGCTACGTCCAACGTCTGCCACGCGCGATAGGTCGCCAGGTTGGCCAATATCCGGCTGACGAAGACATCGGTGGTGGCGTAGGGATACTGCTCCAGCGCGCGGAGGCTGTCCACCATCGCGGCGGCCAGCGAAGGCGTCAATTGGAGCTTCAGCGTGCTGGCGTCGCTCGCGCCCTCCGGGATGATCACGGTTTCCAAGCGCGTCGCGGCCTCCTCCAGGACGCCGCCGGTCCCCATCACATCCGGCGAGGTGTAGCGATAGACGGGCAGCGCGCCGCCTTGATCGATGCCGGGGCGGGTTGCATCCTGATAGCCGCCGCCGTTCGCCGCGAAGGTCAATACGACCTCGTCGCCCGTCGCCGCCGAGATGTAGAGGGGCCAGGCGACGCGCGCGCGCGCGCCCTGCGCCACGGCGATGGTCTGTTCTGCTTCGCCTTCGATCTCGATGCCCGTCGTCGTTGAGAGGCGCACGGTGATGTCTAAGTCTTCGCCGGTGTTGTTGTGCACGACCGCCGCGACCTCTGGCCGATCCCCGATCACGAAGAAGCGGGGCGTCATGGGCCGCACCAGCAGCGGCTTGGCGACGATGATTTCGGTCTCGCCCGCGCCGACTTTGGTATCCGCCGTCGCCGCCCGCGCCTGCGCGACCCACGTCGTCAGTGAGTCGGGCAATTTGAAGGTCACGTCCGCGCGGCCGGCCTCGCCGGTGCGGAGGCGCGCCCGCCAGAGCGCCGTATCGGGGAACTCCTGGCGGACGTCGGCCATCATCGCTTCGCCGCCTCCGCCGCCTAACCCGCCCAGCGTCATCTCGGCGATCATCCGATCGGCCTGCTCCTCGAGCTGCTCGGTCATCCGGTTGAAGAGCATCAGCAGCGCGTCGCCGCTCTGCACGCGCAGCGGGCGCTCGCCATAGAAGGTCTCCAGGAGCGGCGGGACGTTGGATTCGCTGAGGGCCAGCAGCGCTTTATCGATGACGGCCAGCTCCACCTCGGCATCGACGGTCTGGCCGGCAGCGTCCGTCGTTCGCACGGTGAGCGTCACATCCTCGCCCGGCCCCGCCGTCGTTCTGTCCGGCGCGACCTCCACGGTCAGGATCTTCTCCGTCGGCGCGACGGCCAGCTTGACATAGCCGGCCCGCACATCGGGCGTGGGGTGGGTCTCGTCCGCGCCGCGCACGGCGATGAATGAGACGAAGACGTTGGGCACGTAGCTCGCATCGATGGGCAGCTCGATGAGCGGGTTGGGTTCGTCAAAGGTCAGCCGCTGCGCTTGCAGGATGCCGCTGCGCTCGACGGTCATCAAGACCTCATACGAGCCTTTTTCCAAATCTTCGTCTGAGTCTTCGTCCTCTCCGAGGCTTTCTTCTAAGATAAAAGGCGTGGGGAGGAGGATCTGCGCCGTATCGCCTACCTCGTAGCTGTCCGCGTCGGCCACCGGGCGGATGCGTCCCTCGGCCATTTGCCACTGGCCCGCCTCCGCGCCGCCGACCCAGATGGAGGTTTCGGCTTTGACGGGGTTGTCGCGCGCGTCGGTCGCCTCGGCGATGACGACGTAGGCGCCGCTGTGCGGCGGGGTGAGTTCGGCGAGCGCTTGGCCCTCGGCGTCGGTGGTCACGTCGATGGTGGAGATGATGGTGTCGGTGTAGCCCCAGGTCGGTTGCTCGAAGGGCTGCTCGGCGGGCACGCGATACCACGCGCGGCGCGCCAACGTGACCGCGATGTCTTGCTCGGCCACGGGCGCGGACTCCCAATCCACGGCCTGCACATTGATCTCGGCGGTGTCGTCGGCCTGGAAGACCCAGCTTTGCGGGCGCAGCCCCAGGTAGAAGTTGGCCGCGTGGACGACGACCTCATCGCGCCCGCTCACGGGGAAGCCGCTTTCATCTACAATCGTCGCCTCAATCGTCCAGCGCTGCGAGGTAATCTCATCGTTCTCACCACTCGCGCCATTCGCTTCGTCTGCGCTCAACGGGGCCAAATTGGCCGGTGTCGAGATGAGGAAGCGGCCATTCGCATCGGTCTGCGCTTTCCCCTCGGCGACAATTTGCGATTCGCTCCCCGGGCTGAGATGTTGGCCCCACTGCCAGCGGCCGGCCACATCCGCCGCAAAAGCGTGCGGCTCCGCGCTGATGGTCCAGTGCAGATCGGCCCGGCTAACCGGCTCTCCAAAGAAGTAGGCGGCGTCCATCAGCGCCTGGATGGCCTCGCCCCGCAAAACCTCGTCGAACTCCGACGTGACGGTCACTTCGATGTCCGGTTTGCGGTACTCGGCCACGTCGAAATCCAGCGTCCATTGGCCCTGTGGCTTCGGCTCCGTTGGCGCGTCGCCCGGCTCTGCCAGGTTGGCCTGCAGGAGATAGCGGCCGATGGGCGCGTCATCGGGGAGGGGGAAGCGGCTGTCGAAGGTTCCCATCTCGGAGAGGGGCAGCGTTTCGGAGTAGAATTCAGTCCAGCGCGCGTCCCGCGCGGAGACCGTCACCCGCGTTTCCGGGGCCGGCAGCGCGTACTGCGCGTCATCATCCTGCCGGAGGATGCCCTTGAAATTCACGCTTTGGCCGGGGCGATAGAGCGGGCGGTCGGTGCTCAGGGCGATGTTGTGCTCCGGCGCGGCGCTGGCGTCTAAGGTGATGTCAAAATCCCAGGGGCTGACATCGGCGTTCCAGCCGGTGAGCGCGACGCCAAAGCCGGGCGATCCCGGCTCGCCCACGACGGCGGTCACGCGCTCCCACAAATTCTCGCGGTGGCTCAGGGGGATGCGGGCCAGTCCGTCCCTATCGGTCGTCCCCGCCGCGATCAGCACATCCTCTTCATCCATCAATTCCACGGCGGTGCGGGTGACCGGCTGGCCGGTGCGCAGATCTGTGACCCAGACGAGGGCCTCTTCCGCCGCCAATTTGAGCGTCACGTGGCGGTCGATCACAGCGATCTTCAACTGGCGTTGCCAGCTTTGTTGCACCTCGTCGCTTTGCCATTCCAAGGCGTAGTAACCGGTGGGCAGGGGGTCGCCGCCGCGCACCAGCTCTACCGGCGTCACCGCAGCGACGTTATCCGGCGGATCGAAGCGCTCGGTCCACTCGCGGATGGAGGGACCGCCGGTCTCCCACGTCTTGATGAAGTTCGCCTCGCTCAATTGGGTAAGCCCGAAGGTCGCGTCGGTGAGGTTACGCACCAGGAAGTAGATCTCGGCCGGTTCCGCCGCATCCAAGGTCACGGCGTCCATCACGGTCGCCGCGCCGATGAAGGACGGCAGATCGCCGGTGGTGAAGCACGCGATGCGGCTCTCATCTAAGGTGTTGCCGTAAATATCGGCGACATCGGTCCCGACGGAGACGCAGTATTCCGTTTGAGGTTCTTTTTCCCAGGAGAGCCGATAGACGCCGGTCTCCTTATCGAAGTAGGTGTAGAGATCTTGGATTTCTTCGATCTCCTCATCCGTTATGATCTCGACGTGCTCCTCTAATGTCCGGGGATCGATGGCGCCCTCGAAGGTCACGCGCATCGGCTCGTTGACGCCGATGCCCTCTGCGCCGGGGAAGGGCGCGAAGCTGACGACGCTGGGGGAGGGCGCGGTGGTGAAGCTCCAGGCGCCGGAATCTTGGAGCGGCGCGCTGGTCACCGCGCGGGCGCGCTCGTGCACGCGGAAGGTGTAGCGCGTGCCCAAGGCCAGTTGTTGCGTCGGCGTGAAGATCAAAGCGGCGTTGTTATCCTGCCAGGTGATGGCGCCGGGGATCGGCGAGCCGGCCTCGGTGACCAATGAGAACGCGCTGCCGGTGACCTCTGGATCCATCGGGGTGTTGAAGGTCACGCGCACGGCGGTATCTAATAGGACGCCCTTCGCGCCATCCCGTGGCGAGACCTCGACGATGCGGGGCTGGGCCGTGGAGAAGGTCCAGGTTTCGGCCTTGGCGAGCGGCGCGCCGCCCACGCTGGTCGTATCCTCCAGGATGATGGTGTAGCTCTCCCCCGCGCCCCATCCGGTGAGGGGCGTGAAGCGATAGAGCGAGGTGTTGAGCCATTCGCCGCTGCCCAGCACCCGTGGCTCGATGTTGAGGGGCAGGGGCGCGCACGAGGTGTTCTCCTGCGCCGATTGGCCGGTGCAGTTGATGGGAACCATAGCGCGATTGAAGGCGATCATGAGCGGGGTATCGGCTCGTAAATCGGCGGCGCCGTCCGGCGGATCGACGCGCGTCACTTCTAACGGGGAGAGCGTGGAGAACGCGAACGCCAGCTCGGTGGAGAGCGGCACGCCCTCTTCTGATTGGGCCGTCGGCTCGACCAGGACGCGATAGCGCGTGGCGGAGGCCAGGGTTTTGGGCTTGTAGATGAAGGTGCGACTATTCTCCCATTCGCCTTCGCCCTGCACCTCTGGGCTGATGCGCAGCGCTGTCGCCACGCTTTCCCGATTCATCGGTTGATTGAATCGCAGGATGACTTCCGTATCGGTGGTCACTTCCGCGCCGGAGAGCGGTGTGTAGGAGACCACCGTGGGCGGATATGGCCCTTCCGGCATCGAATAGGCGACCTCCGTCGGCGTGGGAGGTACGGGCGTTGGCTCCTCCGTGGGGAGTTCCACCGTGGGCAGTTGCCCACATCCCGCCGCTGCCAGCATTATCGATACGATGACCAACCCTACGAGTGTATGAGAGAATTTCTTGTGCATCAGCCGCCTCCTGTGTAAATCAGTTGAAAGTTTTAGGTTGCAAGTTAAAGGTTAAAACTCATCGGGATTGATGTATTGTAATCGTTTAGTCTTGGGAGGTGCAACGCACTTTTCGGCTTATCACCAGACACATCCTGCATGAGGCGTGGGCTTTCCTTCCGTTTAAGGGCGTTGCACCTTGCTCTGCTCATGTAACTAAACTGATACGATGTATTTGTGTGCGA
>JBKHCQ010000139.1:0-8612 GCA_046541755.1 Anaerolineales bacterium
TTAACGAGGCTACCCGGAACAGGAGAGTATGAAATCATACCGCGAGTATGTGGGCAATCCCCACGTCCACTCCGTCTATTCAGATGGCCAGGCCACTCACGAAGAGATTGCGTGGGCGGCGCGGGAGGCCAACCTCAATTTTGTGATTATCACCGATCACAATGTCTGGGCGCGCGGGATCACGGGCTATTACAATAACGTGTTGGTGCTCATCGGCGAGGAGTTGCACAACGTGCGCCGCCAGCCCCAGGCGAATCACCTGCTGGTCTACGATACCCAACACGAGATGGCCCCCTACACCTTTGGCAGTTCGCAGACGCTGATCCAGGCGGTGCGCGCGCGCGAGGGGTTCTGCTACCTCGCGCATCCCGTGGAAAAGCGCAGCCCCCTCCGCCGCGATACGCAGGCGATCCCCTGGGTGGATTGGCCCGTCGAGGGCGTCACGGGCATCGAGTTGTGGAATTATATGTCGGAGTTCAAAGGGCTGCTCTGGTCGCTGCCCGCCGCGCTGATCTACGCCTTTCATCCCGATTGGGGCATCCGTGGCCCCTACCGCAGAACGCTCAAGTTGTGGGACGAGCTATTGGGCAAGGGCCAGCGCCTGGCCGTGATCGGCGGGGCGGATGCGCACGGCCAGCGCTATCACTGGGGGCCGATTTCGCGCACGCTCTTTCCCTACGAGTATCTCTTCCGCTGCGTCAACACGCACCTTCTGACCACCGAGGCGCTCATCGGCGACGCCGAACACGACAAGGGGTTGATCTACGAGGCGTTGCGCGCCGGTCGCACGTGGGTGGGCTACGATTTGCCCCATTCGACGCGCGGCTTTCGCTTCCACGTGCGCAGCGGCTCGGCCCAGGCCACCGTCGGCGAGGAACTGAAGCGCTTGGGCGCGGTCACCATCCACGTGGAGTTGCCGGCCCCTGGCGAGATGCACCTCATCCACGATGGCAAACGCATCCAAAAGGCGCGCGGCGATGAACTGCAATATACCTCCGTGGAGCCGGGCATCTACCGCGTCGAGGTCTACCGCCGCTACAAAGGTCGAAAGATCGGCTGGATCTTCTCCAGTCCAGTCTATGTGGTGTAAAGCGCATCCTTCGAGTCGCCCTCCGCAAAGCTCAAAGACGCGCTATAAAGCCGCTCGCCTACATCATCGTTGTTGATGCTCCGTCGCCTAGCCTGTTTCGACTAGCCCCAAGCCCTCTTTTTAAGTCTCCCCCTGAACGCCCCCTCGCTTCCCGAGACAATTCTCAGTTTCCTCTTGGCGTTGTCGGGATGATTCATTTTCCTGGATAATTAGATTGACACTTCTCAAGGACTAAAGTCCCTTCGACAGGCATCCGCCTTCGCGGATGCCATGGGCCGCCCCCTCGGCCATTGGGCCTTCCCTCGGCCATTGGGCCTTAGGGCCAAGGAGGGCCAAGGAGGGCCAAGGAGGCCTGTCCAGGGTACTTGAGTCCCCGTAACTGGAATCTAGCTTAAACCATGCCGAATTCTCAGTAACCTCTCAGGAATCTCTTAGGTTATTTTCAGGCGGAGAGGGTAGGATATGAGAGAGTTGGAGATTGGATGTTGGATGTTGGATAATTTTCACATACAAGTCAAAGGAGGCACACAAATGTTGAGGAAGAAATGGTTGTTAGCGTCGATGATGGGGAGTTTGGTTGTGGTGTTAGCGTTGGCCGGCGTCTGGCTGTTCGGCGGAGCGACCGCCGTCAGCGCCGCCGAGAATCTGGAAATGGTCACGGATGCTTCGGCTCAGCCGGGGCTGCTGGGCGAAGGCTACCTCAATCACGGCGGCCCAGGGTTCCGACCGGGGGGCTGGGGGCGCACTGACGATATCGATTACGTGGCGTTGCTGGCCGATGCGTTAGGCATCAGCGTTGAGGAGCTTGAGGCAGCCCACGAGAGCGCGCGCGAAGCTGCCATCGCTCAGGCCTTGGAAGAGGGCCTCATCACCCAGGAGCAGGCGGATCGGATGTTGATCTGGGGCAGACGCTTCAGATTCCCCGGCGCTCAGGGCCGGAAGCCCGGACACCCCGGCGTTGTCAATATCGATGAAGAGGCCCTGCTGGCGGATGCGCTAGGCATCACCACGGACGAACTCCAAGCCGCGCGCGAGGCGGCCCACGAAGCCGCCATCGCTCAAGCCGTGGAAAAGGGAATCATCACCCAGGAGCAGGCCGATGAGATGGCCCGCCGCCGGACGTTGCGAGAGGAGTATCTCAATCGCAACGCGCTGTTGGCCGAGGCGCTGGGGATGACGGTCGCGGAGTTGGAGGCCGCCTACGCCGAGGGCCAGACGCTCTCCGATCTGCTGGCGGCGCAAGGGCTGGAGGCGACGACGGTGCGGGATCAACTGCTCGCGGCGGTCGATGCGGCGCTGGAACAGGCCGTGGCGGATGGCATCCTCACCCCAGAAGAGGCCGATGAGATGCAGTTCGGCTTGGGGCGCGGCGGGATGATGGCCCCGGGAGCCGGAGCGCCTGGCCGCCCAGGGATGCGCGGCGGTCGAGGCGGCGCTCGTGGGCGCGGCGGATTCATCCCGCCCGCAGTCGGCGACGACCTGTAATCCAGCCAGAGCGGCTATCTAAATTCAAGCGCGGGGCCTCCCACGAGGCTCCGCGCTGTTTTCCTGTTTAGAGATAGCTCGTCCACATCAGAGAGGGTATAATAAGGGAAGCAGCAAAGCAACAAATTGCGAATTTAGAATTTTGAATCTTTACTCAACAGCATTATTCGCAATTCGCAATTCTAAATTCCCAATTTCAGGATACCATTCCGACCGCATCAGGAGGACAGCGTGGACAAAGTATTGATTGTGGACGATGACGAGCGCTTGCTCAAGATGTTGCAGCGCACGTTGGCCTACGAGGGCTACGCGGTGACGACGGTCGCCGATGGCGAGGCCGCGTTAGCGAAGGCCTACGAGGAGCGACCAGACCTCATCATCCTAGATTGGATGCTGCCCAAGTTGGACGGCATGGGCGTGTTGGAGGAGTTGCGCGCCGGCCAGGATGAGACGCCGATTTTGATGCTGACGGCGCGGGACGCGGTCCAGAATCGCGTGGAGGGCCTGGAGCGCGGCGCGGACGATTATCTGGTCAAGCCCTTCGCCTCCTCCGAGCTGGTGGCGCGGGTGCGCGCGCTTCTGCGCCGTGTGGGCAAGGGCGCGCAAGAACCGCTCGTGTTCGCCGATCTAGCGTTAGATCCTGCCACCCGCGAGGTACATCGCGCCGACCGGCCTATTTCGCTGACGCCCACGGAGTTCGATCTGCTCCAGACCTTTCTGCGCCATCCACGCCAGGCGCTGGAGCGCCGCCAGCTCCTCAATCAGGTCTGGGGCTACGATTTCCAGGGCGATGACAACGTCTTAGAGGTCTACGTGGGCTATCTGCGCAAAAAATTGGAGGCCGAGGGCGAACCGCGCCTCATCCAGACCATCCGGGGCGTGGGGTACGTCCTGCGCGAGGAGAGATAAGGGATTTTCGCCCCCCGATGGTGAAAATCTCACCGCAGAGGCGCAGAGTTCGCAGAGGTTTTTGTGTATCTGCTTTATCTACTTTATCTGCTTCATCTGCTTTATCTGCTGATTATTTTTTGAGGAGGGACAATGTCCATCCGCTTACGTTTGACGCTCTTATACAGCGCCCTCTTAGCGCTGACGCTGATTCTCTTCAGCACGGTGCTCTATGCCGCGCAGGCTCGCTATACCCAGCGCATCATCCAGAACGATCTCATCAAAACCGCCAAGCAACTCTCCCTCGCGTGGGAGCGAATTCAGCAAGGGCCAATGAGGCTCACGCCCCATCAGCCCGGCGACCGGGACGCGATGCACCAGCATATACTGAAGAATCTCCGCCAGATAGCCGCTCTGCAACACCCCCGCGATATCATCCGCCTGCTGGATGCGGAGGGCCAACCGCTGGCCCTGACCATGAACGAAGATGCGCCCGCGCTCTCTCTCAGCCGGCGCGGGCTGACTCGGCTCCAACGGGGACGCCCCACGCTTGAGATCGCATCCTTCGAGAAAGAACGCTTCCTCATCTACAGCGAGCCGGTGCGCGGCCCCAACGGCTTGATTGGCATCGTCCAGGCGGCCCGCTCGCTGGCGGATCGCGACCGCTCGCTGCGCTCGCTGGGCTTCACGCTGATCTTGGGCAGCGCGGCGACGACGCTGATCGCGTTCGGTGTGGGCTGGTGGCTGTCGGGCGTCACGCTCCGGCCGATCCAGCGCATCACGCGGGCCGCGCGGGAGATCGGGGAGGCGCGCGATTTCTCCTCGCGCGTGGCGTATAACGGCCCGCCGGATGAATTGGGCCGCCTGGCGATGACCTTCAATCGCATGCTCTCCCAACTTCAGGAGGCGTTCGAGCAGATCTCGCACGCGCTCCAAGTCCAGCGCGACTTCGTCGCCGATGTCTCTCACGAGCTGCGCACGCCGCTCACCACCATTCGCGGCAACTTGGATCTCCTCCGGCGCGATCCGCCGCTGCCCGCGGCCGAGGAGGAGGACATTCTGGAGGATCTCGTGGGGGAAAGCGAGCGCCTGAGTCGCCTGGTGCGCGATCTGCTGACGCTGGCGCGCGCGGATACCGGGCGTAAGCTGACACTCGGCCCGACGGCGATCCCGCCGCTGATCGAGGAAATTTGTCGCCAGGCGCGCTTGCTGGCCCCCGAGCGGGAGATCGCGTGTGAATTAACTACGGATGACGCCGTCGCGTGGGCCAACGAGGACGCGCTCAAGCAGGTGTTGCTCATCTTGGTGGATAACGCCATCAAGCATGCCTATGGGCCGATTCGCATCGCGGTGGACACAGCGGAGACACCTCAGGCCGATGGTCAGATCGCCATCACGGTGGCAGATAGCGGGCCGGGTATGTCGGAGGCGCTCCAGGCGCGGATCTTCGACCGCTTCTATCGCGGCGACAGCTCGCGCACGACGCCGGGCTTCGGCCTGGGCCTCTCGATTGCGCACGCCTTAGTCACGGCGCAGCACGGCAAGATCGCCGTGGAGAGCGAGATCGCGCGCGGCACGCAGTTCACCGTGCAGTTGCCAACGACGGCGCCGGAGGAAAGCGAAGCGTAATCAACAGGGAGAGATAGTCCAATCCAACCATCGGGGCGATGTGCGCATTATCGCCCCGGTGGGCTGTCAGGCATGAGCAACGTAGGTCGGAGTGGCACTCCGACCTACGCTTTGGTCACTTTCCTAAGCTGAGGTACAATGAAAGCGAAGGATCGAACCCCGGAATTTTGAGCACAAGTGGCCACTCGTGATGTGAGAGGGAAGTAAATGATGATTGACCTACAGCAGATTAAACAAGCATCTGTGGCAGAGCGTCGCCAATTGATAGAATTTATTCTTCAATCGCTCAAACAGGATTTGCATACTGACCTTAAACAAGAAAAACACCAGGCCAAACCCTTCAAAGTTCGCCAATTCAGTCTAGGTCAAGACGTGCAGGTGGCCCGCGATAAAATATACGCTGAAAGGTCTATGTGACTATGTTTGGAATTGACACAAACCTGCTCATAACACAGATTCCGAATATCACGAGGCTGCTATGGTTTTCTTGGAGAAAGTCATGAATGAGCGGGATGAAAACGGGCGTCTTTCCGTCTGTGTGCCGGTTCAAGTGCTGATGGCATTTATCTATGTCATCACGTGGCAACGTTTGGAGCGCCCTCTTTCCTTTGCAGAAGCGCTTCAAGTTATTGAGGATTACATAGACAGCGGCATTATCATCGTTCATCAACGTGAACACAGCTTCAAACGTTTTTAGATTTACTGACCACCGTCACGACACGCAAAAAGGTATTCGATGTTGCGCTGGCCGCCACATTAAAAGATAACGAGATCACAGGAATTTACACAGCCAACGTTGCTGACTTTGAGGGTTTTGATTTCTTGGAGGTCATCAATCCCTTGCGGCACGATTAGAAATCCAACAAACCGATAGACAACTATCCCAAACCAGAGGCAACCCTATGGCATTTCTCCGAGTCGAAAACATCCACAAGCAATATGAAGGGGCGCCGCTGCTCAGCGGCGTCTCGTTCGAGGCGGCGCGCGGGGAGGTGGTGAGCTTGCTGGGGCCGTCGGGCAGCGGCAAGACGACGCTCCTGCGCATCATCGCTGGGTTGGAGGCGGTGGAGGCGGGCCGCGTGTGGTTAGCGGGCGAGGAGATCACCTCACTGCCCGCGCATCATCGCGGCGTGGGGCTGATGTTCCAGGCCTACGCGCTCTTCCCGCATCGCACGGTGGCGGAGAATGTGGCCTTCGGGCTGCGGATGCGCGGCGCCGACCGCCAGGAAATCGAGGAGCGCGTCGCGGCGGTGCTGGCGCGCGTGGGCCTCGAGGGCTTCGGCGCGCGCGACGTGAGCGATCTCTCCGGCGGTGAACAGCAGCGCGTGGCGTTAGCCCGCAGTCTGGCGCCGGAACCCCGCCTCCTGCTCTTAGATGAGCCGTTGGGCGCGCTGGATCGCAACCTGCGCGAGCGGCTGATGGCGGAAATGCCCGCCATCCTGCGCCGCGTTGGCGTGACGACGATCACCGTGACGCACGATCAGGAGGAGGCCTTCGCGATGGCCGACCGCGTGATGCTCCTGCACGCCGGGGGCGTCGTCCAGTCGGGTCGCCCGGCGGAGGTCTATCGCCGGCCGGCGAGCGCGTGGGTCGCGCGCTTCCTGGGCCTGCGGAACCTGCTCGAAGCGCGCGTAGTCGGCCCCCGCGAGGTCGTCACCGCGGTGGGACGGCTCACACTGGGCGAAGCGTGCGATCTCCCATCCGCCGGCACCGAAGGCACACTCCTCATCCATCCCTGGGGCGTGCAAATCGCCGGCCCGGACGCCGCATCCGCCGCGGAGAATACCCTGACGGGCCGCATCGAGCGGCGTATCTTCCACGGCCAGCTTTATCGCGTCACCATCGCGGTCGATGACGTGACGTTGACCTTCTCGCAGAGCCTGGGCGACGACGTGCCGGAGGTCGATGCCGAGGCGACGGTGATCATCGACCCGGCGGCGCTGTGCTGGCTGGGGAAAGAATGAAGCAATACGCAGAGAAGTCCTGTCCGGCGCTCTAACGATAGGCCATAGAAGAACAAAGCTACCTCTGGGGGTTGGACATTAGCCCGCAGGGCTTCGCTCTTTCAGCCCTGACGTTCACGTCCGGGCGAGAAACGGCAAACTACCTCACAAAGCAACAAGGAGACATATTGATGAATTTGCAATTAGAAACCCTGACCATTCAGGAGATTCCCACGCTCACGATCTCGCCGGAGGGGGCGAGGGATTGCCCGGTGGTCTTTTTCATCTCCGGCTATGGCGGGACGAAAGAGAGCGGGCTGTCGCTGGGCTATCGATTGGCGCAGCGCGGCTTTGTCGTCATCAGCTTCGATGCGTGGTTGCACGGCGAGCGCTACGATCCCCGGTTGGATCACGCCGCCGATCCCCAGCACGGCGGCATCTATCCGCCGGAGGTAGGCCTGGACACGGGCTTCACCTTCTTCGAGGTGATCCATCGCTGCCTCGCGGATGTGAAGACGCTGCTGGCCTACTACGCCAATGATCCGCGGCTCGATCTGGAGCGCTGCGGCGTGACGGGCCTATCGATGGGCGGCTACGCCAGCTTCTTGATCTTCGCCCATCTGCCGCAGATGCAGGCCGCCGCGCCGATGATCGGGATTCCCAGCTTCGCGCGCCGCTGGAAGGACCTGCTAGATGAATCCGCCTACTCGAACCCGGCGTGGGCGGCGGCCATCGCGGAGCACGCGGAGGAGACGCGCCGCCGCACGGCCTTTATCGAGCAGATCGATCCCTACGAGAAGCTCAAGGAGGCCGCGCCGCGCGCGCTGCTGATGATGAACTGCGACTTCGATACCGACCAGCCCAAGCTCTACGCGATCTACGCCTATCGAGAGCTGGAGCCTCACTACCAGGCCCATCCAGAGAAACTGCGCCTGCGAATCTACCCGGCGGGCCATACCGTCACACGCGAGATGCAGCGCGACGCGGTGGATTGGTTCGTCGAGCATTTGATGGGTTAATCAGAAAACTTTCAACTTGCAACCTATAACGTTCAACTGAATTCCCAAGGAGGTATCACGGATGAGATCCACCACCCTGCCGATCAAGCAGCAGAAGCACATCGCCTTGGTCGCGCACGACAACAAGAAGGACGATTTATTGGATTGGGTGAAGTTCAATCGCGCGGCGCTGACGCAGCACAAGATCTATGCCACGGGCACCACCGGCTGGCTGTTGCAGCGCGAGTTGGGCATCGAGGTGCATCGGATGCAGAGCGGCCCGCTGGGCGGCGACTTGCAGATCGGCGCGCTGATCGCCGAGGGCGAGATCGATTTCCTGGTCTTCTTCTGGGACCCGCTCGAGGCTCAGCCCCACGATCCCGACGTAAAGGCGCTCCTGCGCCTGGCCGTGCTGTGGAACATCCCCGCCGCCACCAATCGCGCCACGGCGGATTTTATGTTCTCCTCGCCGCTGATGCACGAGACCTACGCGCGGATCGTCCCGGATTACGCGACCTATCAGCGCGAGCGGGAGCAGCGCTTAGAGCAGGAAGTCGAGGCGGAGTTGGACGAGGGGCG
>JBKHCQ010000140.1:0-8590 GCA_046541755.1 Anaerolineales bacterium
CGGGATCTCGGCGGCCAGCAGGTCGTAGGCCTCTCGGGTGAAACCATAGGCGGCCTTGATCCACGTGAGCCAGCGGATGTGCCACAGGCGGTCGGTACCGGTCAGGGTGTCCGTGGCGGCATCCAGCGCGTCCAGCGAGAGGCGCACCACGCGGGAAAGGCCGGGGTCTTTATGGATATCCAAGTAACCCCGGCGGGCCAGCCACGTGCCGTAGGCGGCCAGCCCCGCGTGCAGCGCGCGGCGCTCGGCCTCCGCGAGTTGGTGGGCCAGGATCTGTTGCAGCGCGGGCTGGAAGCGGTAGGCGGCGGGGGTGTCGTCGTTGAAGCGCCCATCCACCTCCAGCAGGCTGCGCCGGACGAACTCGGCGAGGCGGCGCCGGGCTGCTTCGCGTTGCGCTCGCGCCGTTTCATCTCCATTTCCATCTTTATCTTCTTCTTCAATGACTTCGTCCTCCGCCGGTGTGGGGCGCTCGGTGCTCTCTGCGATCTCGGCGGCCGTCCACAGGGAGACCGCCGCCTCCGCGAAGAAGGGGAAGTCCAGCACGCTCAGGGCGCGCAGGCGGGCCTGGTCGGTGTTAGAAAGCTGCTGGTAGCTGCGATCAAAGGCCAGCGTGAAGGTGCGGTGGTGCTCGGCCAGACCATAATCCTCGGCCTGGGCCAGTTCTTCGCCCCAGTGCGCTAAGAAATCCTCCGGGCCAATCTCTAAACTCACGTCGTATTCGCCGGCCAGCAGAGCAATCGCCAGCGGGTGGCCCTCGGTGGCCTCGGCCACCTGGCGCGCCAGGTGACGTCCGGCGCGGCCCTGGTCGGCGGCGCGGGCGCTGTAGTGCAGGAAGAGATCCGCGCCGGGGGAGGCGTCCAGGCCGGGGAGCGCGCGGTCGGCGCGGGGGAAAACGCGCTCGCCCGCCAACTTCGCCGGGTGCTCGCGGCTGGTGAGCAGCAGGCGCGCGTCTTGGCGCGCCATCCGGGCCGCCAACCGGTGGATGGCGCGGGCTTCCGCGCTCACTGCTTCCGTCGCGGCCTTGGACAGGCCCTCGAGCACGCTCTCGTAATTATCCAACACCAGCAGGCCATCCCAATGGCGCAGTGCTTCCAAGATTGCGCGCTCCTGCTGGGCCGCGTCGGCCGCGGCCAAGGTTGGGGCGGCGGCGCCCAGGAGGCCGCGCAGCAACTCGTCTCGAAAGCGGGTGGTGTCGAGCGGGGCGTTGGCAAAACTCACGCCCAACACGCCGTGGGGCCAGCGCCAGCCAAAGCGCTCCACGAAGGCGGCGGCCAGCGCCGTCTTGCCCATCCCGCCGGTGCCCACGATGGTTATCACGCGCGTGCCCTGATGATAGAGGGCGGCCAGGCGGTGCAGCTCCCCGTTCCGCCCTTGGAAGAAGGTGGGCGCCTCGATCTCGGCGGGCAGGCGCACGTCGCCGGGGACGCGCAGGCTGCGGATGGCGGCCGTGCCGGCGCGCAGCGGCAGCGCTTCCCAGCCGCCGCGCGCGGCGTAGGCCACCAGCAGGCCGGCGGTGGCCGGATCGTCGCCTAAGGAGAGGCGCGTGTGGCGCGTGGCCTGCGCCAAGCTCTGTCCGGCGAGCAGATTGCGGTAGAGCGCGGCCGCCAACTCGTCGCTGCGGTCGTCGGGGAACGGGCCTTGCATGCCGATGGCGGCGGGCGCGCCGTTCTGGACGAGCGCGCGGGCCAGGTCGGCCTCGGTATCGCTCTGGGCGGTGTGGCACGCGCTGAGCAGGATCAGGCGCAACGCGCCGGGATCGGCCATCGCGATCAAATCGGGGCCGCGCAGGCGGGCCTCCTGACCGTTCTCGTCCTCCAAGAGCAGCAGGGCCAACGGCCCGTTCTTCGTTTTGATCACGTTGCCGTGGGCGGAGAGGTGGAGGATGGCGGGGCCGCGCAGCAACGCCTGGTGCAGGGCCTCCTTGGTGGGCGGGATGTGGCGCGCTTGCAGATCGACGCCGCTGCCTTCCAGCTCGCGCCGAATGGCGCGGCGTTCGGTGCGCAATTGCAGGCGATAGCCCTCGCGGGGACGGCCCTTTTTATCCACCAGCGGATCGGCGCCCAGGATGAGGAAGTGGAGGGTGTCGGGGGACTTGTTCCCGTTCGTAGCTGGGCGGTCCACCAGGCGCAGGAGCGCGTAGCGGCAGCCGAGCAATTGCGGGGTGTCGAGGAGCGCGGCATATTCCCAGGGGATTTTGGCCGCCGCCGCGTCAGGCTCGATCAGGAGCAGACGCTCCGGGTCGTTCTCCAGTCGCGTCAGCAGCGCCTCTCCGCCGAGCGCGCGCGTCAAGGCGCAGCCTCCATCGTAGGCGTAGGGCGCGGCCTGCAGCGCGGGCCGGGCCGGTAAGTCGGCCAACGGGATCGGGTCGGTTATAAGGTCGCCCTCGCAGGCGACGGTGAGGCGCTGGTGGTCATCAGTTCGCAGGACGAGCGTCACACTCATACGTGCTCCTTTTGTGAAATTGACGTGGATAGTGGATCTGTGAGAGAGGCGGGACAGAAAGAAAAGCCCCATCAAGTTGATTGGAACCCCGATGGGTCTATTGTAATCAACTTATGGCGTATGACAAATCTCGAATGCGGGGGGCGCGCCTCAGCGCGGCGTCCATCCATTGACGGCAGGCCGAAAAGTAGTACAGTGGTAAGTAAAAGCCTATTTGAGAAGGAGGCGGGATGGAGAAAATAGTACGGATTTTAATTTTGTTGGGGCTGCTCGTTTTGGCGGCGGCCAGTGTGTGGATGTTGATTCAAGTTGACCGGACGACCTCCCAAATTGACTTCGTCAACCCGGAAAATCTGCGCCCTCAAATCACTCCCACGATTTATCCCAGTTCGTTGACCGTGATCGAAGGCGTGCAGTCGCTCAGCCGGCTGGAGACGGCCTCGTATCACATCGAGAAGGTCATCACCGCCGAATCGGGGCAGGGGCCGTTGGGCTTCCTCTTCGGCGATAAGCTGCTCTTGATCGCCTACGGCGAGGTCATCGCCGGCGTGGATCTCTCCAAAATCGGGCCGGCGGATATTATGATGGGCGAGGGCGGCGTAGTCTACATGCGTCCCCCCACGCCGGAGGTCTTCGTCAGCACCTTGGATAATCATCGCACCTACGTCTATGATCGCCGGACGGGCGCCGCCGGGATGAACCAGCAACTGGAGACCTCGGCCCGGCAGGAGGCGGAGCGCTTGATCTTGCAGGCGGCGTTGGAAGATGGCCTGTTGGATACGGCGGAGGAGAACGCGCGGAACGTCCTCAAATCCTTCATCCTGAGCCTGGGGGTCGAGCACGTCATCTTTGTAGAAGAGATGCCCACGCCGACCCCCACGCTCACCCCCACGCCCAACACGACGCTCACGCCGACGCCGACGCCAGAATGATTGTAAATTTCACGTGCAAACCTTCCGGGAAGCTGCTAATTATCCGAGATCATAAATAAGAAACTGGCTGGATCGGAGGGGATTAGTTTGGAGAAACGCTCTTGTAGCTTCCCGGAAGGTAGCTGATCCTGTCGAATCTGTTACATCTGCTTAATCTGCTTAATCTGCTGAGTTGAGTTGAGTTGAGTAAGGAAGGTTATCATCATGCAAATCAAAGCACAACCGGAGGATTTTCGCGTCGCGGAGTTAATCGAGTTCCCCGGCGAGCAGGGCGATCACGCCTATTATCGGGTGGAAAAGCGCGGGCTGCCCACGTTGGTCATCCGCGAATTGATGGCCCGCCAATTGCACGTCCGCCCCAGCGCGATTGTCGTCCCCGCGCTGAAGGACGCCACGGCCGTGGCGGTGCAGCACTTCAGCGTGCAGCAGCGCGGCCCGAAGATGTTAGAGGGCCAGGGCTTCCGAGCCGAGCGTGTGGGGTGGGGGCCGCGAGAGCTGCTGGCCTCCGATGTCCAGGCCAATCACTTCACCGTCGTCGTGCGCGATATTGCCTCGGCGGAAGAGGCGGAGCGCCTGGGCGAAGCGACGTTGGCCTTGGGCCGCGACGGGCTGCCCAACTACTACGACGATCAGCGCTTCGGCTCCTACTCGGAGGCGGGCTTCTTGGGCAAAGCCGTCCTGCTCCGCGATGCCGAGGAGGTCGTGCGCCTCTACCTGGCCGAGCCGATGATCGGCGACCGTCCGGAGGTGCGCAAATTCAAGGCCCTGGCGGCGGAGCACTGGGGCGAGTGGGCCTATCTCTTAGATGAAGCGCCGCGCCCCTCCAACTTTCGGAGCGTGCTCACCTACCTCAAGGATCACCCAGAGCGGTTTCGCCAGGCCGCCAACTTGATCCACAATCGCTTGATGACGATCTACCTTTCGGCCTATCAATCGTGGGTGTGGAATTTGATTCTGGCGCAGTATCTTGAGCTTGAGACATCTCCCCAGAAGACCCTTGCCATCATTCGACGCTCGTTCCCCCTCCCGTCCCCGCCGGACGATCCGGAGGCACTGATGGCGTTCGAGATTCCGCTGCCGCGCTTGACCGCGCGCTACCAAGGCCGGGTGGGGGAGGCGGCCAAGGCGGTCTTGGCGGCGGAGGGCCTGAAGGTCAACGACTTCAAGGCGCGCATCCTGGAGCGCGCCTACCTCCACAAAGGCGAGCGCGCGATCTGGTTCCGCCCGGAGGAGGCGACGGCTGCATCGCCCTTTGAAGATGACCGTCAGGCCGGACGTTGGGCCATCAGCGTGGCCTTCACGCTGACCTCCGGCGCCTACGCGACGCTGGTGATGAAGGCCGCGGCCGCCCACTGCGGCGAGACGTTGTTGGTCAGCGGTTAGGTTTAGGTTGAAAAACATCTACCCATTGGCTTAATCTGCTTGATCTGCTTAATCCGCTTGATCTGCTTAATCTGCTTAATCCGCTGATTTTTTTGAAAAGGATAGAGGATGCTATGATGCACTCATCTAAACCCTATGTCGTGCCCTTGGGCGTGGCGGCGGCGTTGCCAGAAGGCGACGCTGCTAACAGCTACCTCGCCGTCGTCCGCGAGGGGCGCTATTGGCTGATCGATTGTGCGGACAGCCCCATCACCCGTTTGCAGCGCGCGGGCCTCGATCCCCTGATGGTGCAGGGTGTGATCATCACCCACTTCCACCCCGATCACGTCTATGGCCTGCCCGCCTTCCTGCTGGGCCTCTTCCTCCTCCGCGCCTATCAGGATCGATTGCCGGTGCCGCCGCTGCCCATCTACGCCCGCCCGGAGGTGCTGACACAGGTGCGCGGGATGGTCGCGCTCTTTGAGCAGCAGGGCTGGCTGGATGAGATGGCGATCCTCTACCACGCGGTGCCGGCGGAGGTCGGCGCGGAGGTCGCCACGGATGACGACTTTCGCATCACCGCCGCGCCCACGAAACATTCGACGCCATCGCTGGCCGTGCGCTTCGAGCGCCGCGATACCGGCGCGGCCTTCGTCTACTCGAGCGACACCGCGCCCTGCTCGGCCATCAGAACGCTGGCCCGCGACGCCGCCCTCCTCTTCCACGAGGCGACGGGCGAGAGCGTGACGCACACCACCCCGGCGGCGGCCGGCGCCTTAGCCGCCGAGGTCGGCGCCGAGCGCCTGATCCTCATCCACTACCACAACGACGCCGAGACGATGTCGCAACTCCTACCGGAAGCCCAGAGCGCGTTTGATGGCCCCGTCGCGCTGGCGAAAGAGCTGCAACCCTACGTGTGGTAGTCAAATTGGGGGCGTGAATGAGAATTGAGGGGATCATTTGGCTGAAGGATATTGTAGAATTTTTCGACCACCATGATATGGGCGACTATGTAGATCAAATGCCGGAAGTCGATTTTGAGGTAGACATCCAGCGGCGGGTCTATATGATTACCCTCGATATCGACTTGGCCGAGAAACTCACCGAAATAGCTAAATCAAAGCAAGTCTCGTCCGAGGAGCTTGTCAATACTTGGGTTCGAGAGAAGGTCCTTGAGCAAGCCATCAAAGCTGTCTAAAGGATTTGGGAAGAAGAGGATGGACCATTTCAATACTTTCACACTTTGAATTTAGCGCGCATCGCAGTTCACACGCCAACACGGTAGATAGGACGCTATCTACCGTGTTTATGTTATAATCTGAAAGCAATGAGTCAACAACAGAGCCGCCAACGAGTCGCCCGCGCCGCCGTTTTAGTTATGGCCGCCTTCGCCGTCAGCCGCGCGCTAGGGCTGGTGCGCCAGGTCGTCTTTAGCCGCTACTTCGGCGCCGGCCCGGAAATGGACGCCTACGTGGCCGCGCAGCGCATCCCGGAGATGCTCTTCTTAGTGATCGCGGGGGGCGCGCTGGGCGCGGCCTTCATCCCCACCTTCACCGCGCGCCTCACCGAGAGCGACGCGCGCGCGGCGTGGCGCTTGGCCTCGTCGCTGATCAATACCCTGCTCCTGGTGCTCCTGCCGCTGAGTCTGCTGGTCATCCTCATCGCGCCGTGGTTAGTGCAGACCTTAGTCGCGCCATCGCTGCCGCCGCCCGTGCAGGCCCACACCGTCCAGTTGATGCGGGTGATGCTCCTTTCCACGGTCATCTTTGGCGTGAGCGGGATCGTGATGGGCGCGTTGAACGCGCATCAGCACTTCCTGCTGCCCGCTCTGGCGCCCATCTTCTACAACGTCACCCTGATCATCGGCGCGGTAATCGGCGGGACGACCTCCATCGGGATGTTGGGGCCGGCGGTAGCGATGGTCATCGGCGCGGTCGTCCATCTGGGCATCCAGGCGCCGGGCCTGATCCGCCACCACGCGCGCTACACCCCCGTGCTGGGATGGGACAACGCGGACGTGCGCACCGTGGGCCGCCTGATGGCTCCGCGCGTCTTAGGCGTCGCCGCCGTGCAGATCAACATGGTGGTGACCAACAGCCTGGCCTCCGGCTTGGGCGTCGGCGCTATCGCGGCGTTGGATTACGCCTGGCGCGTGATGCTGCTGCCGGATGGCATCTTCGCCCAGGCCGTGGGGACGGCGGCATTTCCGACCTTTTCGGCTCAGGCCGCGCGCGGCGACCTCCCGTCGTTGCGCGAGACCTTGGCCTTCACGCTGCGGATGATGATCGCCGTCACGTTACCGGCCTCCGTGGGCTTGATCGTCTTAGGCCAACCCATCATCGCCGTGATCTTTGAGCGCGGCGCCTTCGACGCCGCTGCGACGCGGGATGTCGCGCTGGCGCTGGCCTTCTTCGCCGTGGGCTTGACGGGGCATTCGATGATCGAGGTGCTGGCGCGGGCCTTCTACGCGCTCCAAGATACCTGGACGCCGGCTATGATCGCGGCCGGCACGGTGGTCATCAATCTGATGTTAGGGCTGTGGCTCCCGGGCCTCTTCACCCGGCTGGGGATCGCGGCGCACGCCGGATTAGCGCTGGCAAATGCATCCGCCGTATTGTTGGAGATGACGACGTTGCTGGTGGTGATGGCCAAGCGCTTGGGCGGGCTGGAGATGGCGCGGATCGGCGGCCTGGCGGCGCGCGCGGGCGTGGCCGCCGCCGGTATGGCGCTCGTGCTGATGGGCTGGCTGCGCTTTGGCCCGGAGCTGATGGTGGCGCGCGCCGTCGGCGGCGTCGCGCTGGGCATGGCGAGCTACACCGCGCTGGCGCTGGCGCTCCGCATCTCAGAATTCTGGGAGGCCGTGCAGATGGTCGTAGGCCAACGCAGCACCGGGCGCTTTGCGCGTCTTCGAGCGCGAATACAAGTACGCGAGGAGGAAAGCGAATGCTGATTACCTTGACGACAGATTTTGGCATCCAGGATGCTTATGTGGGCATTATGAAGGGCGTGATGGCGCGCATCGCGCCGAACGCGCCGCTGGTGGACATCACCCACACCATCCCGCCGCAGGATGTGCGCGCTGCCGCCTACCTGCTGTGGACGGCGTTGCCCTACTTCCCGGAGGAGAGCGTCCATCTGGTCGTGGTCGATCCGGGCGTGGGGACGGAGCGGCGCGCCATCGCCGCGCGGACGGCGTGGGGCGCGCTGGTTGGGCCGGATAACGGCGTCTTCTCGTATGTTTGGGCCTCGACGCCGCCGCAGCAGATTGTGGCATTGGAGAACCCTGCCTATCAACGGCCCCAGGTCAGTTACACCTTCCACGGGCGCGATGTCTTCGCCCCGGCGGCGGCCCATCTCGCGCGCGGCGTGCCGCTGGCGGAGTTGGGGCCGGCGGTCTCCGATCCGGTACACCTGCCCGCGCCGCGCCTCACGGTCAGCGGGACGCGATTGGAGGGCGAGGTGCTCCACATCGACCACTTCGGGAACGTCATCACCAGTGTGGGGCGCCTGGTGTGGGATAGCGGCCTGCTGCGCTTGGATCCGGCCTTCGGCGCGGCGGCTTCCCGCCCGGCCGCGCAGACGCTTCATCCCAGCCGCGTGCGCATCGAGGCGGGCGGGCATACCTTCGATGAGATCCGGCGCACCTATGGCGAGGTCGAGCCGGGCGCGCCGCTGGCCCTCGTCGGCAGCGAGGGGATGCTGGAGCTTTCCGTCGCCCACGCCGCGCTGCGCAGCGGCTTAGGACAGGCCCACGGCGCCGGCGCGCCGGCCTTGGATTTGGCCGTCGGCGACCCCGTCCACGTGATGGTGCAGTAAATATCTTTCAACCTTGCGAAGGTTAGACGAGCCTTTTC
>JBKHCQ010000141.1:0-8574 GCA_046541755.1 Anaerolineales bacterium
GCGGCCCTCAACCCGATTGACGCGCTGCGGTACGAATAGCGCGCGAGTACCACGGGGGAAATACACGACGTTCACGACGTTAATGACGTTGGGACGTTGCATAACATTAAAAACGATGTACCATGTTTTTGGGAGGTGACTTATGATCAAGCGAATTGTAGTTGATCCCAAGGTGCATTTTGGAAAACCCTGTGTAGAAGGCACCCGTATCACAGTGCAAAATGTCCTTGAATTGCTTAGAGAAGGTCTCTCTTTTGATGAGATCATCCAGGACTACTACCCTGATCTCACAACCGAAGACATTCACGCATGTGTTCAGTATGCTATTGAGCTTGTAGCGGCTGAAGATATTCACCTCGCGGCAGTCCCGGCATGAAGCTCTTGCTAGATCAGGATGTGTAGGCGGTTACGGAGCGTTTTCTAATCAACCTTGGTCATGATGTTGTTCCGATTGCGCAACTTGGCCTTTCACGAGCCGACGACGAAGAAATACTTCGAGTCGCTAAAGAGCAAGAGCGGATACTTGTAACCCGTGACCGAGACTTTGGAAACTTGGTGTTTGTTCAGACATTGGGTTCGGGAGTTCTCTACCTGCGTGTATTATCTTCAACACAAAGCGCTGTTCACAATGAACTCGTGAAGGTATTGCAAATCTATACTGAGGTAGAGTTGAGAAGGGCATTTGTAGTCATTGAAGCCGGAGGGCACAGAATTCGCCGGCTTCCAAGAGAATAGCATAGCGTCGTCTATATTCTAGACCCGACAGGTTCTCCGATCCTGTCGGGTTTTGACTTTGGGGCGTCCCGTTGCAGGAGAAATGTTCACAGTATTCTGTACTTGAGTTAGGCCCAAATCTTGATATACTGGTAGTGTTGGCAAACAATTAAGCAGCAAACCTCTTATTTTTTTGTCCCAGACAACTTAATCCCAGGGAGTGATCTTTTGAAGCGCATAGGAACCGTGACCCGCGTCGTAGGCGTCGTCGTCGATGCCAGATTTTCCTCCGGCGATTTGCCGAGTATCCATAACGCATTGCTGATCAAGCGCGACGATGCCGAGGATTTGGTCGTCGAAGTGCAGGAGCATATTGATCCCCAAACAGTGCGCGCCGTCGCGATGGGCAACACCGCCGGTCTGCGGCGTGGCCTGACGGCGGTGGATACCGGCCGGCCGATCTTGGCGCCGGTGGGGCCGGCGACGTTGGGGCGGATGTTCAACGTCTTAGGCGAGCCAATCGATGAGCGCGGCGCGATCCCCTCGGATGTGCCGCGCCATCCCATTCACGCGCCTTCGCCGCCTTTGAGCGAGCAGCAGGTCGTGCGCGAGCAACTCGTCACCGGCATCAAGGCCATCGATCTGCTGACGCCCTATCCGCGCGGCGGGAAGATCGGCCTTTTTGGCGGCGCGGGCGTGGGTAAGACCATCCTGATGATCGAGTTGATGGGGCAGACCATCCGTCAGCACGCCGGCTTTGCGCTCTTTGCCGGGGTGGGGGAGCGCACCCGCGAGGGCAATGACCTGTGGCTCGAAATGCAGAGGAGCGGCGTGCTGGATAGCTCGGTGCTGGTTTTCGGCCAGATGAATGAGCCGCCGGGCGCTCGATTGCGCACCCCGCTCACGGCGCTGACGATGGCGGAGTATTTCCGTGATCAGGAGCAGCGTCAGGTGCTGCTCTTCATCGATAACATCTTTCGCTACATCCAGGCCGGCGCGGAGGTCTCGGCGCTGCTGGGGCGCTTGCCCAGCGCCGTGGGCTATCAGCCGACGCTGGAGAGCGAGATGGGCGATCTGCAGGAGCGCATCACCACCACGAGCCAGGGGAGCGTGACCTCGGTGCAGGCGGTCTACGTCCCCGCCGACGATATGACCGATCCGGCGGTCGTGGCGACCTTCGCGCACTTGGACGCCTCGACGGTGCTCTCGCGACGGCTCGTGAGCCAGGGCTTCTATCCGGCCATTGATCCGCTCTCCTCGACCAGCTCGCTGCTCACCCCCGAATATGTCGGCCAGGAGCATTATGACGTGGCGATGGAAGTGCGGGCATTGCTGGTCCGCTATCAGGAGCTTCAGGACGTCATCGCCATCTTGGGGATGGAGGAGTTGAGCGCGGAGGATCGCACGGCGGTGCATCGGGCGCGACGCGTGCAACGTTTCCTCACCCAGCCCTTCCACGCCGCCGAGGAGTTCTCCAATATCTCCGGCGAAAGTGTGCCCATCGAAGAGGCCGTGCGCGGTTTCCGCGAGATCTTGGACGGCAAGCACGATAGTCTGCCGGAGCAGGCTTTCTATATGATCGGGACGATTGATCAGGCGCAGGAGAAAGCCCTCCACTTGGACGAGACTGAGGTGGGATAAGATGGCTGATCCCTTGCGGTTGACGGTGTTGACGCCCGGCGAGACGCTGTTGGAGGTCGCGGCGGTCGAGAAGGTGCGGCTCAAGTTACAGGATGGCGGCTGGCTGAGCATCTACCCCCTGCACGCGCCCTTGATCGCGGAGACGATGGCGGGCAATGTGAGCTATATCGAAGAGGGCATGATGCGCAGCATCAACCTGGCGCCGGGCATTTTGTGGATTTCCGAGGGCGACATCACGATCTTCACCAGCGGCGAGGTCGGCGCCGAGGTCGCGGGGCGCTCGCCGGAGAAGTTAGCGCAGGAGGCGGAGCGCTTCGACCGCCTGGCCCGCCAGTTGTTAATCACGTTGCAGGCGCGGCCCGACGGCACGGCGGGAGATTCCCAGCGCGGTGACTGATCCCCAGAAGAGACGATCGGATCGTGATGCGGCCCTATCTCCGGCGGATGAGGCCGGGCTGCGGATGTTATGGCAGGAAGCGGTTCGGGCCACCTCACTGGGCTGGGAATTGGCCTTGCCCATCTTTATGGGTGTGATAGGCGGCCATTTTCTGGATAGATACTTTGAGACCGGGTATATCTTCACGGTCAGCTTATTATTCGCGGGCACGTTGGCCGGTTTTTACAACGTGTGGCGCTTCGCGGATCGAATGGAACGCCGCCGCCAGGCACAGCGTCGAGCACGGGCGCAACGGGATCAAAAGGGAGAGCATACCGAATGAATCAGATAAATGATGGCGTGTGGTTCGCCTCCGGTGTGCTGCTAGGGTGGATCAGCTTTATGACGCAGGTCTGGACTGTGAAAGAGATACGGCCGAGCGCGTCGCGGCGGGACGTCTTGTGGGCCGTGGTCGGTGGCGCCGTATTACGCTGGGTAGGCGTGGCCTCGCTCTTGATCGTGGCGTTAGATGATAGTGTGCGCGCAGGATTGTTGGCTTTCGTCGGCTTGTGGAGCATCCGGTGGTGGATGGTTTATCAATTGGAGCGGCGAACGTCGCGCGTCGCGCGATGAATTATCGTTCGTGGTTAAGCACGAGTAATACGCAATACACTTTACGAACTGCCCAAATCAAATGCCGTATCACCTAATGGGAGGGTCTTATAATGGATATTTCACCTCAAAACGTTATTCATCTCTTTGGCAACGTCTGGATCACCGACACCGTGATTTCCACCTGGGCGCTGATGGCCTTGATCGTGGCCGGCGCCATCGTCCTGCGCAAGCGGTGGCCAATGGCGCTGGAGATGGTGTTGGATTTTGTCGCCGATATGATCTCTGATGTGATGGGGGAGCGATCGGCGGACATATATCTGCCTTTCTTGGGATCGCTCCTGCTCTTCATCGCGTTCGCCAACTTCATCGGTCTTATCCCCGGTCTGGTGACGCCGACGCGCGACATCAGCACGCCCCTGGCGCTGGCGCTCGTCGTCTTCTTCGCCGTGCATTACTATGGCATCAAAGAGAAAGGTCTCCTGCAATATCTTAAGGATTTCGCCGCGCCGCTCTATCTATTGCCGCTGACCTTGCCCTTGGAGATCATCGGGCAGTTGAGCCGGACGCTCTCGCTGACCTTGCGTCTCTTCGGTAACATCCTGAGCGGTGAACTGGTCGTGGCCGTGATCATCTCACTGGTACCGCTCTTCGTCCACTTCCCAATGTTGGGCCTCAGCATCTTCACCGGGGTGTTGCAGGCCTACATCTTCACGATCTTGGCGACGGTCTACATCGGTTCGGCGGTGGAGGAGACAAATTATTAGGCGGGTCAGCGAATGAACGAATGAACGAATGAACGAATGAACGAATGAGCGAATGAGCGAATGAGCGCATTGATTTTTTGGAGCAGTTTGGTTTTGTGAGCGAGCGAGTAAATAATTCAAAAAAAGCTCCCAGTCCCCGTCCCCCGGGACCTTTCAAGAGCAGTTTTGAACTGCCGAGACGATCTTGGAGACGAGGGCTTGGAGCTTTGCTCGTAAGATTGAACGGTTACGTTTTTTATCAAATTTCAGCAAGAGTAGATCGAAGTAGATCGAAGTAGATAAAGGAGAGATATATGGAAAACATGGATGCTGGCACTTTAGTGACCTTAGTGACGATCTTGGTTTCTGGTTTGGGCATTGTGCTGGGTGCATTGACCCCCGCTATTGTTGAGGGACGGACGGCGCTCAAAGCTTTGGAGGGCATGATCCGGCAACCGGAGGCCTCCGGCGATCTGCGCACCACAATGATTATCGCGATGGCGCTCTTGGAGTCCACGGCGATTTACACGTTGTTGGTCATCTTGATCCTCATCTTCGCGAATCCGCTGCTCGACCGCTTCTTTTAGGAAGATTCCACGGAACTATATCTGAGCTATATAAAGATAGCCCAATTTAGTCTATCAAGCGGCCCTGTAAGGAGATGGCATGGAGTTAATCCCTAATTTGACAACAACACTTTTCGAGATTGTGAACTTCCTGGTCTTGACCTACTTGCTCTACCGATTTCTCTTCAAGCCCATGATGCGCCGGGTCAAGGAGCGAGCGGCGGAGAAAGAGCAGTTGCTTCGACAGATGCAGAGGGATCATGACGAGGCCGCAAGACTGCGGGGTAAATTGGAATTTCGTCTGCAAAACGTTGAGGAAGAAGCGGCGGAGATCATCAATGAGGCTGAGGCCCACGCTGAGCAGGAGCGCGCGGCCTTGATCGAGGAGGCGCAATCCGAGGTCGAGCGCATTCTGGCAGAGGCCCAGGTGGACGCCTACCGCCTGCGACATCAAGCGGTCGATGCTTTCCACGATGAACTGGTGCAGGCGATTGTGGACGTCAGCAGTTTGGTGATTGGCCAGGTGGCGCCGGAGGAACTCCAGGACGAGTTGATCTCCAAGCTCAACAACCGCATCTGGGAGTTGGGCCGCAGCGAGATGGAGCGCGTGGATGAGTTACGGCGCACGCTGGGGGCGCGCACGCCCACGGTGGTCGTCCATTCGGCTTCCGAACTTTCCCCCGAGCAGCAAGGGCAGTTGATGCGCACCTTCTCCGCGCTGGCGGATCGGAATGTCAACTTAGATCTGAACGTCGATCCCTCATTGGGCTTGGGGTTGCGGGTGCGCATCGGCGATTTGATGGTGGACAATACCATCGCCGGCCAATTGGACGAGATCCGCGCCGAGGTGTCGGCATCCTTAGCCGATCAGGTGATCCGAGCGGAGGCTGTCGAAGAGCTTGAGGAGAAAATGACCCGTGGTTGAGACACCGGCGCCGATAGGCCCAGATGTCCCGGAGCTATTGAACGCACTGCGCGAGCGCGCTGCTCGGTCGGATCAAAAGGTGCGGCTTTACGATGTAGAACATGGCATGGTTCAGCGCATCAGCCGCGAAATGGCCAGCCTGGTCGATAGGGGAAGCATCCGGCCCGATGTCCCCCAGTTGGTCTCGTTGCTGGCGGATCGCGTGGGCAAGGTCTCCTCGCGCGTCCGCTTCCACGCGGTTGGGACCGTACAGCACGTCGGAAACGGCATCGCGCGTCTTTCCGGCCTGCCCAATGCCCGAATCAATGAGTTGGTGACCTTCCCCACCGGCGTGCAGGGAATGGTGCTTAATCTGGAGCATCACCATGTCGATGTGATTCTGTTAGGCGCAGAGGAAGGCATCCAGGGAGGAGATTTAGTCACCGGCACCGGCGAGCGTCTGCGCGTGCCGGTCGGCCATCAACTGCTGGGGCGCGTCCTCAATCCCCTGGGCGAGCCGTTGGATGAGAAGGGCCGGGTTGAGGCTTCGATGCACTGGTTCCTGGAACACGAAGCGCCCGGCGTCGTCGAACGCTCCCCGGTCAACGAGCCGCTGCACACCGGCTGGAAGATGATCGACGCCTTGATCCCCATCGGCCGCGGGCAGCGCGAGTTGATTTTGGGGGATCGGCAGACGGGCAAGACGACGATTGCCGTGGACGTGATCCTCAATCAGCGCGCGGGCGATGTGGCGTGCATCTACGTCGCCATCGGGCAGAAGAAATCTTCCACATTGGCCGTGATCGAGACCTTGCGAGCGGCCGGCGCGCTGGCCTACACCACCGTCGTCATGTCCGGCCCCGATGATCCGCCCGCGCTGCGGTATCTCGCGCCGTACGCCGGCTGCACGATGGCCGAAGGTATTATGCGCGAGGGGCGCGATGTGCTCATCGTCTACGACGATCTCTCCAAGCACGCGGATTCCTATCGCGAGTTGAGCCTGCTGCTGCGGCGTCCGCCGGGCCGCGAGGCCTATCCGGGCGATATTTTCTACCTCCACTCGCGTCTGTTGGAGCGCGCGTGCAAGCTCAGCGAGGATGAGGGCGGCAGTTCCATCACTGCGCTGCCGATTGTGGAAACGCAGCAGGGGAATATGTCCGCCTACATCCCCACCAATTTGATCTCAATCACCGATGGGCAGATTGTGCTGGATAGCGAGAAATTCAATCGCGGGATTAAACCGGCGGTGGATGTGGGGCGCTCCGTCTCGCGCGTCGGCGGCTCGGCCCAGATCCCCCTGATGAAGGACCTGGCGTCGGATCTGCGCTTGGAGGTGGCGCAATATAGGGAGGTGGCGCGCTTCGCGCGTTTCGGCGCCGAGGTGGATGAAGCGACGCAGCAGCAGATTCAGCGCGGCGAGCGCTTGCGAGAGTTGTTGATCCAGCCCGTGCATCACCCGATGTCGGCGGCGCGGCAACTCATCGTATTGCAAGCGGCCAAGGTCGGACTCTTCGCCAAGATTGCCGTCAATACGATCCCCGCGTTTGAGCGCCGGCTGTTGGAGCGCTTCACGCGGGAGAATCCCACCCTAATAGCGCAGTTGGAGCGCTTTATCGAAGCGCGGCAATATGAGCGCGTGGAAGAGATATTTGCAGACGTGCGTGAGAAGTTGCCGGGGACGGCGGAGCGGGTGCAACAGGCTGAGCCTGAAAGCGAGGATGCCTCATTATGAAGATGGTTATGGCGGTCGTTTTGCGGGATCATGCGGATATTGTGATGGAAAATTTGATCACCGCCGGCTATGGCGCGACGTTCACCGAGAGCCGGGGCGGGATGTTGCGACAGGCCCGGCAGTTGATCTTCACCGCCGTCGAAAAGGAGGAGTTGGAGAAAGTTATCGGCATCATTAAGAAATATTGTCGCACACAGGTTCAAGTTGAATCTGGTCAGCCCTTCGCGGAAGAGGGAGAGGAAGAAGGAGAGGGAGAGGAAGAGGAAGCGGCGGGCGCCTCCTCCAGGCGACAGCGCGCGGTAGTCACCGACCTCGGCGGCGCGGCGGTCTTCGTGTGGGATTTAGATAAGTTCGAGACGTATTGAGGCCCGGCTATGGTTCAGGACATCGAGCGTGTACAATCCCGACTCAAGAACATTCGCACCGTCGAGCCGATTCTAGGAGCGCTTCGCACAATCTCCTTGGGGACCTGGCAGCGGGCGCAATCCCGGCGCAAAGGATTGCGCGATTACAGCGACCGTCTGTTGGCCCTACTCCCGCCGATCTTGCCAGAGTTAGAAGAACCGCAGCCTTTCTGGCGGCGCTTGCCTTATGTGCGGCGCGTGCTCTCCTCCGATCAGGGGGAGGACGCGGTGGCGGGCCAGGCGGCGGCGGTGGTCATCGGCAGCGAGCGCGGCCTCTGCGGGCAATACAATGATGTGGTATTGAAGCGCGCCGCGCAGTACTTGGAGGAGCGCGCGACCGGCGGCGCCAAGGTGACGCTGATCGCGATGGGCGCTAAGGTGGTGAAGGGCCTGCGCGATCAGGGGCGCGCGTTGGCGCGCGCGCACAGCCGATCGGCGACGGCGCTGCCTTCGTTCTCGATGGCCCTTGAGTGGACGGATGAATGGCTCACCCGCTACGAGGCCTACGAGTTGGACGCGGTGGATATCATCTACAACGCTTACCAAGGCGTGGCGCAGTACACGCCCACCGTCACCCGCTTGATCCCCCCGGAATTGCCCTCGAATATGAGCGGAGATGGCGCGGCCAGCAGCGGCGCTGGCCCCCGCGACGTGATCATCGAGACCGATCCTTTCAGCCTCTACACGCGGATCGTGGAGCAGTGGACGGCGATTGGATTCTATCGCCTCCTGCTGGAAGCGACGGCCTCGGAGCACTCGGCGCGCTTCCAGTTGATGGAATCGGCCACCCAGAACGTGGGGCAATTGGTCGATGAATTGACGCAGACCTTACAATCGGCCCGCCGCCAGGCCATCACCCAGGAGATGCAAGAGCTGGCC